>DXCY01000206.1 GCA_019115725.1 Candidatus Luteimonas excrementigallinarum | reverse complement strand
CGCCGGCAGGCGCAGCCCCCGCTGCCAATCCCCGCCCCCGCCGGAATTTCCCTGCGTACGCATGTCGACCGTGACCGCCACGTTCTGCACGGTCCAGGTCAGCGTGCTGCTGTCCTCGCGCTGCTGCACCTGGGCCAGCTGCATCATCCGGGCAAAACCATTCGCTCCCGGCGCGTCCACGATGTCCACGGTGCGCCCATCGCTGGTGACCGCCGAGATCTTCGCCCCCGGGATCGCCCCCGGATTGGGCCACTGGAAGCTTTCCCACACCGGTGGCGTGTTGCGGTACCGCAGGCTCTGGCCGTCGATCACGATGGTGTATTCGATCGCTCCCGTGGCCGGCTCCGGACGGATCTGGAAGATGGTGATCTCCTGTCCGTCGGCACCGCCCGCCGAGCCGCTGACCCAGTCGCCGTAACCGGCCACCAGCTCCGGGGCCAGGGAAATACCCAGACCCGCCCAGCGGCGCGGCTCCAGCAGGCTGCCGCGCTGGATCACCAGCGACCCCAGCGCATCGCGGTTGAACTCCGCCACCGCGCCGGATGGGCCGAAGATGCGGGCGATATCCGCAGCAGCGGCATCCACATCGGCATTCTGGTCGAACGGATAGCGGCGCCCGATGCCGGTGCTGTACGGCTCGTGCACCTGCGCGGCCCAGACCCGGTTGATCTCGGCCTCGGTCACCGGCACCAGCGCGGCGAAGGTCTCGGTCAGCGGCCGCAGCAGCAGGCTGCGCAGCGCGGTGCGTTGGGTTTCATCCAGTCCCGAGAGCAGCTGCTCGTCCACCAGCGCCAGCGCGGTATTGAGCTCCGAGCCCTCGTTGCTGAGCGTATCGCGCATCAGCCGCGCTGCTCCCGGCCCCGGCTCGCCTTCCGTCTGGATGGCATTGAGCCGGCTGCGCAGCCCGCCCAGGGTCTGGAAGTAGCTGTCGATCAGCGGCGCATTGCCATCCCGCGGGGCCACCAGCCGGGCGAAGCCTTCGAAGGCCTTGCCCACCGGCCCCATCGGCGTCGGCGAGGCATCGCCATCCGCTCCCGTCGACGCGGTGGGCGACGGCGAGCGGCGCAGGATCACGCGCTGGAACCAGGCCACGAACCCGCCGCCCGCTTTCCCCTGGGCCCGCGCGGCGCCGGGGTTGTCCCAGATGGTCTGTTCGTTGACCGCCTCGAGCAGCGTGCGCAGCGGCGAGTTGCGCGGATCGCCGATCGCGTTCATGCGCACGATCGCCTGGTCGAAGCTGGCGAACCCGGACATGCCCACGCCCTGCAGGAACTTCTGCCATTCCTGCGCGTATTCCTGCTTGTACAGGGCCACCATCTCGCGCGCGATGTGCTCCGGGCTGCCGGCCAGCGACAGGTCGCTGCGCTCGGTGGTATCCAGCACCCAGTCGGTGGTGCTCAGCTCGGTGTTGGCCGCCTCGTTGATCGCGCCCTGGATGTAATCCTCCCAGGCCTTGCGGGTGAAGGCGCCGGAGATGGCATAGCTGCCGGTGATGATGTCGCTGTTGGTGTCCTCGCCGATCAGCGTATTCACCGTCACCGTCGGGAAACGCGTCGCCGCGCGTGCCTTCACCTGCGCATAGACGCGATTGATCGCCGGCTCGCCGCGCGTGGCCTGGGTGAGGGCCGCGCGGGCGTCGGACACCAGTGCCACCTTGCTGTCCACCTGCGGCCAGCCCGGCTGGTCGGCGCGGGCCACGTGGAAGCTCATCAGCCGTTCGGCGGCCCGGGCCACATCCTCGCGCGACATCTGCCCGCGGTTGGCCTCCAGCCAGCCGCGCCAGAAACGGGTCAGCTGATGGGCCAGGTGGGCCTGCTCCACGCGCTCGCTGTTGCCGAGCATCAGATAGGTCTTCAGCGCGTTGTAGGCATCGTCGGCATCGGTCGGCGACGGCTCCTGGTACAGGCCCTGGGCGCGCTCATCATCACCCGGGGCGGCCTGCGCGAGGTCCGCGCCCTGCGCCACCACCTGGCCCAGGTAGGCCTCCAGGCGCGCATTGGTCGGCGCCAGCATCACCTGGCGCATGCCGTTGAAATATTCGTGCTGCAGCTTGGCCTCGATCCGGTCGCCCTGGTACAGGCCCAGCCGTGCCACCACCCCGCGCTGCTGGCGGTGACGGGAGAGCTGTTCCATCCGGTCCTGCAGCAGCAGCAGCGCGTCGATCCGCGACTCCAGATCCACCCGCTCTTCCTGCAGCCGCACCGCCTGCTCCAGGTCGCGGGTGGCGTTGGCCACCAGCTGGCGGTTGGTGGTGTAGGACCAGGTCCACAGTCCAACCACCAGGGCCAGCGCGGCCACCGCGCCCAGGAACACCGCATAGCGCAGCCGCGTCCGGTGCGGACTGGAGTACTGGCGCACCAGGTCGCGATCGGCGAACACCACCTTGCGGAACAGGTCCTTGAGAAAGTGCGCCGTCTGCCCCGCCGGCTCGCTGGCCTCCGGACCGGGCTTGCCCTGCAGGCCGAATTCCCGCCCCACCCGCTCCGAGGCGTAGTGCACCGAATGGCCTTCCTGCAGCGCACTGGTGAAGTAGAAGCCGCGGAACACCGGCTGGAACTGGTACGGGTTGTCCTCGAACAGCGTGGCAATGAAGGTGCGCAGCGCCGGCTTGATGCCGGTGAACTCCAGCGGCAGCGTCAGCAGGCCCGGCGACACCTCGCGGCCGCGCGCCATCGCCATCTGCGCCAGGCTCATCTCGCGCAGGCCCTCGGCCAGCTCGTCGAAGTGCTTATCGAAGCTCGACAGCGCATCGGTCTCGGCCCCCGGCTCGAACGGCAGCGTCGCGCCCCACACGTTCTCGCGCTCGGCCGGATCCAGCCCACGGAAGAATTCGGTGAAGCCGGCAATCAGGTCGGCCTTGGTGAACACCACGTACACCGGCGCGAACACTTCCAGCCGCTCGGTGATCTCCTGCACCCGCTGGCGCAGGTTCTTGGCCAGCTCGATCGCGAACTCGGGCTTGCTGCCCGACAGCTCGGCGATGCTGGCGGCGATGATGATGCCGTTGACCGGCGCGCGCGGACGGTTCTTCTTCAGCAGGTCGAGGAAGGTCAGCCATTCCAGCCGGTCCTCCACGCTGACCGAGTAGCGGCCGGCGGTGTCCAGCACGATGCCCTCGGTGGTGAAGTACCAGTCGCAGTTGCGGGTGCCGCCGATACCTTGGATGACGTTGCTGCGATTGTCCTCGAACGGGAACTTGAGCCCGGAATTGAGGATCGCCGAGCTCTTGCCTGCCGCCGGGTTGCCGATGATCACGTACCACGGCAGCTCATACAGCGCAGCCTTGCCCTTGAGCACGCCGATGCGCGAGGACTTGATCGCCTTGACCGCCTCCAGCATGCGCTCGCGCAGGGCTTCGGTATCGGCGCGTGCCGCAGGGGCGGCGGTAGCGACCGCACGATCGGTTTCTTCCTCGACCATGTCGTCGAGCTTCTTCGCCGCGCGCCGGCCCTGGACCCGACGGAAGATCCATACACCCAACCAGACCACCGCCACCAGCACGATCAGGGCCACGACCCAGACGCCCAGCGTCTTCAGCCCCTCGCTGCCGAAGTACATCAGCGCCGCGGCGGACACGATTCCAGCCACCGCCAGGACGCGGTAGTCGGTGAGGTAGTACCTGAGTCTGTAGAACATCGAGAACATCGGCGGCAACTTCCGTATCAGTAATCAGGGTCGGGCAATGGGGTCAGGCGGCAACATCCGGCCCCGGGCCCGCATCGCTGGAAAGGGATTCATCAATCGCGTCGGCCCTGCCCAGCAGCGCGGCATGGCGCATGCCCACCGCCTCCACCGACAGCACGGCCACGGGGGCGTCCGCCTCGCGCGCAGCAGCCGCTGCGAGGGCGATCAGGGCAAGCGGAGCCACATGGCCCAGGCAGCCGCTGGCGTTGCCCAGCGCCGGACACTGTGTGGCGGGATCGAGTTCGGGACAGGTGTTGGCCGCCGCCACCGCCGCTTCCACCGAGCGGCTGGGCCGCTGATCGGCATCGGTGAGCACCATGGCCACATCGGCAGCCGGGGTTGTGGTTGAGGCCAGTACGCCTTCGAGGAGCCCGGCGCTGGACTGTGCGGCCTGGCGGGGCGTAACACCGCCGGCTGCCTGCTGCCGCTGGATGGCCAGCAGGCCGACCCCGGCTTCTTCAGCGTCCTGCGGCAGCGTCGCCCCGTGCGGACGCAGCAACACCCCGGCCGCCCCTTCCCCCGGCACGACGCCTTCGATATGGCTGCCCGAGGCGAGCCGGCCCTGTGCAGCCAGCGCCTGTACGCCGCGCTCGCCGATCAGCGAAGCCGACGCCAGCAGCAGATGCCAGGCATCGGCCGGTACGGCCTGCCCCGCGGACAGCCCCTGCACGCGCTGCCAGACATCGCCGGCATCCGCGGCGGCCACTACTTCGAAGGTGCTCCTGCGTGGGTCCAGCCCGACATCGGCGGCCAGTTCGCGCAGCCACGCGCCAGCGGCATCACGCAGGGCGGAGGGCATGTCCTGCGGCAGGATGACAAGCACGTGCACGCTGGCAGCATCGTCCGGCGCGGAGCCGATGCGGCGCCGCAGCCCGGCCACTACCCGCTCTTCCACCTCGGGCAGGGGCGGCAGCTGCAGCGCGGCGGCTTCAAACAGCCCGAGCGCCACGGGCTCGAGCAGTGCCAGTGCACGCAGGTGTTCCTGAATCGGACGGCGGCCGGTACCGCCAGACAGCTGGTCTTCGACCAGCGATGTCTCCAGGTCTTTCTGGAAGGCCGCCAGCACCGGCAGTCCGTCCCGGTCGCGCAGCGAAGGATGCAGGCCCGGGCGCGGCAGTCCGGGCAGCTGCGTTGCGATCGCGGCGGCATCATCGCCGCAGGCCAGGTTCACCGCCTGGGCCAGGATGCCCAGCGGCTTCGGCGGCGGCGGTAGCGGCTGATCGGCCGGACTGTCGTCGGCCACGGGGCCATCCCCGGCTTCGGCACGGGCCGCGGCCCTGCGACGCAGGCGCAGCACCGTCCAGAGGATGGCCAGCAGCGCCAACGGGACCAGCAACAGCCAGGCGAACATGGCCGTTCCACCCGGCGCCGCGCCGCTGGAACGCCACCACAGGATCGCGCACGCCCAGGTCGCTGCGAACACCGCCAGCACGACCAGTCCACCACGCAAGACCCCCGACACCCTCACATCCTGCTCCCTGCGCATACCGCTTCCGCGGTGTTCCCTGCGTCGCGCCGTAGCGCGCAATCCATGGCATCCATCTCTGCCGTTGCCGGCCGCCATCGGCGACCGGTCAGGAAAGATAGCAGGACTTGTGACCCGATATCACCCGACGCGATTTCATCCGCCCTGCTTCAGCCGCTGCAAACTCAGCCCGCGCGGCGGCGCGCCTCGCGGGCGTTCAGGCAGGCCTGGCGCACCTCCACGTGACCGAAGTCGCCCCAGCTCCAGCTGCCGCCCCAGACCAGGCCGGCTTCCTGGGCCAGTTCGCCATAGAGGAAATAGGCGCGTCTGGTCCATGGATCCTCCATGTCCCACTGCAGCTTGCCCTCGCGCATGGGCGCGCTGTCCAGGGCCAGACCGTACTGGTGACAGCTCTGCCAGGCAGCAGCGCGGGTCACCTTGCCCTCGCGGTACAGCTCCTCCTGCCGCTCCGGGCTTCGATAGCCCTGCACCAGCACCATGCGGATCCCGTGCTCCTGGGCCAGCACCCGGTAAATGGCCAGCACGCGCTGCTGCAGGTCCGGATCCAGCCGTTCCCAGCGGCGGTCGGCGGTGGCGATCTCCGGCATGGCGCGGCGCGCCTCGGCGGTGGTGAATACTTCCGGCGGCGGTGCCGGCGGCGGCACCAGCCGTTCGCCGCGCATCAGCACCGCGATCGTGGAGCGGGAAACGGAGAGGTCTTCGCCGGCGAATCCTTCCAGCACCACCTTCTGGCGCAGGCCGAGGATCAGCACCGGCGGCACGCACACCAGCAGCGCTGCCACCACCAGCACCACCCGATGGCGGCGCAGCCCCGCGGCCAGCCCCGAGCCGCCGGTGCGGACGACCCGCCCCGATGCGCCCACCCGGCGCGCCACCCGCCCGCCGCCCACGGCGGCCTTTCCCGCCAGCGCGCGCCAGGCACCGCCAACCATCGCTGCCAGCCGCTCCCGTGCTTCCGGAAACACCAGCAGCCACGTCACCACGCAGGCGACAACAAAGCCCAGCGCGATCCACAACACGATCATCGGCACCCGCCTCCCGTGACCTGCGAGATTGACGCGCCCGGGACCCCGGCTAGAATGCGGAAAAGGACTTTCTCCGGCGCCTGCCGGTCAAGAGCGGGATTGCACTTGAATATCGAAGGATCGAACCGCCCCAGTCTGGTGACGGGAAACCGCGCCAGCACACCGAGCCAGGGCTCCGCCAGCCGGATCCTTGCCGACATGGAAAACCGCCGGCCCGGCACCGTTGATGCCGCACCCGGGCACAGGCGCGATCCGCGCCGTCTACGGTGGCTCCTGGCTGCTGCCGTCCTTGTCATCATCCTCGTCCTTGTCGCCGCCATGCGCCTGTCCGGCACCGCCGGCGGAGATCCCTGGGCCGGTCACGGGGAGGGAACTGTCGGCCAAGCGGCCCCCGCAGCGCAAGCCTCCGCCAGCGGGATGATCGCTCCTGCCGCCGAGACCGCCCGGGAGCCCGCGCGCATCGTGGATGAAACGGCCGCCAATACCGAACCGACCGACCCGGGGCTGCAACAAAATCCACTGAGCCGCATCCAGTCGCCGCTCGCGGACAGCAGCACCACTGATTCGCAGGATACGCTGGCCACCGCTGAAGGCAACGGGTCTGCCGCCCCATCGTCAGCGCCCCGCCGTTCCACACCCGCACGCACAGGTTCGCGCACCACAACCGCGTCCTCGAACTCCTCGGGCAACGACCTGCTTTCAACTCTGCTCGGCATCATCCGGCAGGAGGATGAGCAGCCCGCCGCCAGCCCGATGGATGAGCTCATCAGCCAGGTGCTGGCCGAGAACGAGCGCAACTACAACGAAACCAGCGCCGCGCTGGCATCGCTGGGCCAGCCACAGGCCGAACAGTCCAACGCACGTGCCGCCCGCCCGAGCCGCGCGCAGCGGGCACTGCAGTCCTGCCCGGCGGCCAACACCGTGCAGGGAATCAACTGTCGTGACCGGGTGTGTGCCCGCTGGGCCGGCCGCGACCCCGCCTGCCCCGCCCGCTGACGCCTAACTGTCGAACTGCTGGTCCAGCGCTTCTTCCAGCGCCTGTTCCAGGCGCGCGAACGCGGGGCCCAGCTGGCGCCGCGCCGCCTCCGGCAGATCGTAAAGCGCCGCCCCCGGATTCACTTCGCCTGGCAGCAGCCGGTCCAGCCAGGCAAACACCACCCGGTTGCTCATCTTCGGCTCTTCCAGCATCAGCACCTGGCCGTCAAAGCTCCGCTCCAGCAGCGCCAGGTGCTTCTTCGCATCGGTGCTGAACAGGTTTGCAGCCATCACCCCGCCGGGAGCCAGGGCCGCGCGGCAGTCGTCATAGAACGCCTGGGTGGACAGCACGGGAGGAATCCCGCGCTCGTCGTAGCCGTCCACCAGCAGCACGTCGTAGCAGCCCCGCCGGGTGGTGATGAACTCCGCCCCGTCGCCCAGATGCACCTGCAGGCGCCCATCATCATCGGGGATGGAAAACTCCCGGCGCAGGGCGATCACGCCCGGGTTGTTCTCCACCACTTCCACCCGCGCCTGCGGCAGGTGGCGATGGCAGAACTTCACCTGAGAGCCACCGCCCAGGCCGATCATCCCGATGCGTTTCGGCTGCGGACGCAGCAGCAGAGTCGCCATCATAGTGCGGGTGTAGTCGATCAGCAGGGCATCCGGATCGGCGCTGAGCATGCGGCTCTGGGTCTGGGTGCGACTGAACTGCAGCGAGGTGTAGCGGCCGTGCCGGCGCACGAAAGGCCGGGGAAGATCGCCAGGCCTGCGGACGCCGAACAGCCGCGCCAGGCGCGCGCCCAGGCCGCCGCCATCCCCGCTTCCGTCCCCTCGTCCCATTGCCCGTCACCCTGCAGCTGCCAGCACGCCAGCCTATCGCACCGGCCCGGGCGACGTCACCGGCCGGGCGCTGCCCATGCCCATTCCCAGGGCGCGTCCCGCCCGCTCCACGCATCCGCGCTAAGCTGTCCGATGAACTCGAACCACAGTGGAATCAATATGCGTCTTCAGCTTTGCACCTGGCCGGAAGTAGAGGCCCGCCTGGCCCGCTCCACCGGCATCATCGTCCCGATCGGCTCGACCGAGCAGCACGGTCCCAACGGCCTGATCGGCACCGACGCCATCTGCCCGGAAGTGGTGGCCGAAGGTGCGGCCGAACGCATCGATGCGCTGGTGGCGCCCACCATTTCCATCGGCATGGCCCAGCACCACCTGGCCTTCCCGGGCACGATTTCGCTGCGTCCTGCCACGCTGATCGCGGTGGTGCGTGATGTGGTGCAGTCGCTGGCCCGGCACGGCTTCCGCGAGATCTATTTCCTCAACGGCCACGGCGGCAACGTGGCCACGGTGCAGGCAGCATTCGCCCAGTACCACTCGGAAGCCAGCTTCACCGGCGTGGACGGTCCTGCGCCGCGACTGAAGATCGCCAACTGGTTCGCCGGCCGGCGCGTGGCCGCGCTGTCGCAGGAGCTCTACGGCGAGGCCGAAGGCAGCCATGCCACGCCTTCTGAAATCTCCCTCACCTGGCACGCCTACCCCGACCGCGCCCGGCCCATGCAGATGGAGCCCAGGCTTGCGCCCAAGGGCGCCTATGGCGATGCGTTTGATTACCGGCGCCGGTTCCCGGATGGCCGCATAGGCTCGGACCCGTCGCTGTCCAGCGTGGAGGCCGGCACCCGTTTGTACGAGGCCAGCGTCGAGGACACCATCGAGGATTACGGCGCGTTCGTGGCCGGAAACTGATCCTACCGGCATCCCCCCGTGCCATTGGGGGGATGTCGGCGCGGCGGCCACATTGTTAAGGTGCAGGCCGTCGCGGCAATTGCCCGGCAACCCGTCCAACCTGGGAAACCGCGCCGATGGAGCACCTGCAAGCCACTCTCGACCAGATCAGTGCATTCGTCTGGGGGCCGTTCCTCCTAATTCCGCTACTGCTGCTGACCGGTCTGTACCTGACCGTCCGCCTGGGCGGCCTGCAGTTCCGTGTCCTCGGCCACGCCCTGTGGCTGGCCCTGGTGAGGCGCAAGGAAAATTCGGCTTGCGCCGGTGACGTCTCCCACTACCAGGCCCTGGCCACGGCCATGGCCGCGACGATTGGCGTGGGCAATATCGCCGGCGTAGCCACCGCCATCGGCATCGGTGGGCCTGGCGCGCTGTTCTGGATGTGGATGACCGGCCTGGTCGGCATGGCCACCAAGTATTCCGAAGGCCTGCTGGGCGTGAAGTACCGCCAGCTGGACGCCAAGGGCGAGCAGAGCGGCGGGCCGATGTACTACCTGACCAACGGCATCAGCGGCTTCTGGGGCAAGACCCTGGGCATCGCCTTCGCGCTGTTCGGGGCGATCGCCGCGTTCGGCATCGGCAACATGGTCCAGGCCAATACCGCCGCGGCACAGCTCGAGGCCACCTGGAATATTTCACCGACCTGGAGCGGGCTGGTCATGGCCATCTTCGCGGCCGCGGTGATCCTGGGCGGCATCAAGAGCATCGCCCGGTTCGCGGCCAGCGTGGTGCCGCTGATGTGCGTGCTGTTCATCCTGTCCAACCTGCTGGTGCTGGCGGTGTTCGCCGAGCGCCTCCCGGACGCGCTGGCGATGGTCTTCACCGATGCGTTCAGCGGCACTTCCGCGGCCGGCGGCTTCGCCGGATCGGCGGTGATCCTGGCGATCCAGATGGGCGTGGCCCGCGGCATCTTCTCCAACGAATCGGGCCTGGGCACCGGCGCCATCGCCGCCGCCTCGGCCATCACCGACCAGCCAGTCCGCCAGGCAATGGTGTCGATGACCCAGACCTTCATCGACACCCTGATCATGGCGACCCTGACCGCACTGGCGATCATCGTCACCGGCGCGTGGCTGCAGGAAGGCCTGGCCGGTGCGCCGATGACCGCATGGGCGCTGGAGCAGGCCATGGGCGGCGGCTGGGGCAACGTGACGGTCGCGCTCGGGGTGCTGGTGTTCTCCTTCACCACCATCCTCGGCTGGTGCTACTACGGCGAGCGCTGCATCGAGATGCTGGTCGGGCGCCGCGGCGTGATCCCCTACCGGCTGGTGTTTGCGGTGGTGGTGTACGTGGGCGCGGTGCTGTCGCTGGAGATGGTGTGGACCTTCTCCGACATCGCCAACGGCCTGATGGCGCTGCCCAACCTGATCGGCCTGCTGCTGCTCTCGGGCGTGGTGGCCAACGAAACGCGCAAGTACTTCGCCAATCCGGACTGGCGCAAGGCGAAATAACGTAGCGGGGCGTCGGGGGCGTAGCCCCGACCTGCGGGCCGGGATAACCGTAGGTCGGCCCTACGCGGCCGACGCGCGGGATGCGTGGCCCGCGGTGAACGCGGGATTGCGTGATTTTGCGGGGTGTCGGGGGCGTAGCCCCGACCTACCGATATCGTGCCATCGGTCAGCGGAGCTGGCTGTCCTTGCTGCCGCGGCGGTTGTAGCCGCTGTCCAGCGCCTCACGCGCATCTACCTGTTCCTGGCAGGCAACGCACATGCGTACGCCGGGCACCGCCTGGCGGCGGGCCTCAGGGATTTTTGCATCGCATTCCTCGCAATGCGTCAGCCCCGGTCCCTGCCTGAGCTGGCTGCGCGCGCGTTTGATGCCGTCCTTCACGGTGGCGTCGATCTGGTCCTGGACCGCACCGTCACCTGCCCAACCCGTTGCCATTGCGCTGACCCTCCACGAACACACGACAGAAACACCACCGCGACACCGTGCCACGGACTGACTGAATATCGGGTCGATTGCACCTGTGGGAAAGGGGTGGACGGGGAACCGGTGTGCCGGGTGTCATCCGGGTGGGTTAGGCTTGCAGCCGGCCTGCGGCTGATCGCGCTTCGGCCTTCACCCTATACCCTGCGGACCCCACCATGCTGCGACCGTTGCTGACCTGCCTCCTGTTCCTTTCCCTTGCCGCGCCTGCCCTGGCCAGCAGCTTTGCCGGCACCACCGCCGGTTCTGCGGCCGGCGGCTCGTCCGCGTCGACGGGGGCCTCGTCCGGCTCCACCTCGGGCAACGACAAGGTGGTATTGCAGGCGCGCGAGGACGCGGCCGGGTTCGTGGCCAGCGAAGGCCGCATCCGCGGTGCCTACCTGGAAGCCGCCCTGCGCCACCTGCGGGAAAACAGCGACGACCAGGCCGTACAACAGGCCAGCGACATGGCCCTGGCCAAGGCCATCCTGGCGCTGTGACCCCGGGGCGCCGCCGGCGCCCGCTGTTCTGGCCGGCTGCCTGCCTGCTGGTCTGGGCGGGTACGGTCCACGCGGCCCCCCTGCCTTTCGTGCTGGACCAGGCTGACCTGGGAGCTGCGGAAGTCGAGGCCTCCCGTGAACTGTTCGACGCGGCATGGTCCAGGCTGCCGCCCGCCTGGGCAGGCTCGATCGATGCACCTGTTCACGTGCAGTGGCGCAGCGACCTGCCCGCCCACGTGCACGGTCGCGCCCGTGGCCGCTCGCTGTTGCTGCAGCGCGCCCTGCTGGATGGCTGGATGCAGGCAGCGGATCGCGAGGCGCTGACGGCCCTCATCCACGAGCTGGCCCATCTGCATGACCGTTCGCCGGCAGGCGGTCTGTCGCGCGATCCACGGCTGCTGGATCTCGCCGGCTGGCAGGTCCGTCCATTCCGCTGGCTTCCGCGCCTGGGCCGCTCCGACTTCAGCGACCGCAGCCCGGATCTGTATGAACTGCACAGCCCGGCCGAATTCGTCGCGGTGAATCTGGAGCATTTCGTCCTGGATCCCGGTTATGCCTGTCGCCGCCCGGCGCTGGCCGGCTACTTTGCGGCACACTTCCGGGTCACCCTGGATACCAGGGGCTGTGCGCCCGGCCTGCCGTTCCTCGCACCCCGCGACGAGGCTGACAACCAGTCACTGCTGCAGCTCGATCCACAGCGGGTTTACCAGGTGGACTACCTGCTGGCCGAGGGCAACGAACGGTTGATGAGCCGCTGGGGCCACAGCATGCTGCGGCTGGTGATCTGCGCACCGGGGCGGTCGCCCGGGCCGGACTGCCGGCTGGACCTGCAGCACCACCTGGTGCTCTCGTTCCGCGCCTTCGTCGGCGACGTGCAGATCTCCAACTGGCGCGGCCTGACCGGCTCCTATCCATCGCGCCTGTTCGTGCTGCCGCTCGACCAGGTGGTGGAGGAGTACGCCCGCACCGAACTGCGCGGCCTGCAGTCCCTGCCGCTGCGCCTGCAGCCAGCCGAAGTGACCTCGCTGCTGCAACGCGCCGCGCAGCTGCACTGGAGCTACGACGGCCGCTACCGGTTCATCGGCAACAACTGCGCGGTGGAAACCTTCAAGCTGCTTCACGACGGCGTGGAACGGCTGTCCGTAGAGCGCCTGGCCAGCATCACCCCCAACGGCCTGCTGCGCCGCCTGGAGCGGGCCGGGATCGTGGATGATCCGGTGCTGGCAGACCGCGGGGAAGCCATCCGCCTGGGCTACTACTTCCCTCCGCTGGATGCGCATTACGCCGAACTGTTCGCAGCCGCCCGGCAATCCCTCGATCTGCCCCAGGCCGACCTGGAGCAGTGGTTCGCTCTGGAACCGCAGCAGCGGGCGCGCTGGTTCGCCCAGGCCGATCTGCAGGCCGGCGCTGCCCTGCTGCTGCTGGAACAGGCCGCTCTGCGCCGCGAGGAGCTGCTGGCCCGCGACGAGCTCAAGCGCCGCTTCCTGTCCCCTTCAAGCACGGAGGTTGCCACGCTGGCCGAGGCCCGTGACGCACTGGAAACACTGCTGCAGCTGGAAGACTTTCTCACCCGCCCTGCTTCCCTGCTGCCCGACACCGGCTACGGCCTGCCGCAACAGGACGAGCGCAATGCGCTGGAGCAGGCGGCCCGGCAGCATGTGGCGCAACTGGGCGAAGGCGGCCAGCTGCTGCGCGACCAGGCCCGACGCTGGCTGACGGACGAGCGGCGCGCCACGCTGGAAGGCATCGAAGCCAACCTCGACGTACTCGGCGCACACCTGCGCACGCTGCACCAGGCCGAAGACGGGCTGCAGCTGTAGATGGATCGCCGCCCCCGGCGCGGTCCTGTGTAAGATTCCCCATCGATCAACAACCCGAGCACCCGCCATGCTGGAACTGGATGACCTGCTGGCTCCGATCTCTCCCGATCAACCCGCAGGCGAAGACCTCTCTTTCTCCGCCGAATTCGACGCGATCCAGGAAGCCCGTCGCGCCGACGACCCCACCCTCGACCAGGGCGAGTGGGTCACCGACATCAAATACGCCGACTGGCCGACCGTCGCGCGCATGTGCGACGAGCTGCTGCGCAGTCGCACCAAGGACCTGCGCGTGGCCGCCTGGTACACCGAGGCCAACGCCCAGCTGCACGGCTTTTCCGGCCTGGCCGCCGGCCTGCGCGCCATCGCGGGCCTGTGCGAACAGCACTGGGACCACGTGCACCCCCAGGACCACGATGCCGGCCACGAGGAGCGCATCGGCAACCTCGGCTGGCTGCTGTCCAACGCGGTGCAGTGGGTGCGCACCCTGCCGATCACCCAGGCGCCGCAGGGCAGTTTCGGCCTGGGTGATTTCGAGGCCGCGCACGCACGCGGGAGCGAAGGCGAACCGCCGGAAGGCCAGCCCGGACTGGACACGCTGGAGGCCGCACGACGCGGTACGCCGCACGGCTTCTACAGTCAGTTGTTAGCCGCCCTGCCCGATTGCACCGCCGCACTGGAACAGCTGCGCGAAGCCGCCGATGCCCGCCTTGGCGCCGATGGCCCCAGCTTTACCGCACTGTTCGACCAGCTGGAACACCTGCACCGCACCGTGGCCCGCTCGGCCCGTGAGGCGGGACTGCTGGTGGAAGGCACCGAAGCCGCCGAGGCCTCCGCCGCTGCGGAAGGTGCGGCGGAGGCCAGCCCGGCTCCTGCTGGCCACGGCGGCCCCATCGCCTCCCGCCGCCAGGCCCTTGCCCAGCTGCGCGAAGTGGCCGAATTCTTCCGCCGCACCGAGCCGCACAGTCCGGTGGCCTATCTCGCCGACAAGGCCGCCAGCTGGGGCGAAATGCCCCTGCACGTCTGGCTCAAGCGGGTGATCAAGGACGACAGCACGCTCTCCCAGGTGGAGGAGCTGCTGGATGTGGCTGACAGCCACGAATCATTCGGCAACTGAATGCGGTAGGTCCCCGGGTGGCCCGGGGACTGCGGCAATGCAGCATGGCCCCCGGCCGGGCCACCGTAGAATGCCGGCATGAGCGACAACGACCTTCCCGATATCCCCTTCCCCGGCCGCGACACGCTGATTACCGCCGTGGACAAGGCGCTCAGCGCTGGTGACGTGCACGCCATCACCGCGGCCCTGCGCGACACGATGTGCCGGTTGATCCGCGATCCCGTGGTGCAACTTCCGGAATGCGTGCATGAGCCGATCCAGGATCACTACGCCCGCCGCGAGCTGTATCGCAGCCCCGCGCACGGCTACAGCATCGTCGCCATGACCTGGGGACCCGGCCAGGGCACCCCGCTCCACGACCACTGCGGCCTGTGGTGCGTGGAAGGCGTGTGGGACGGCGAGCTTGAAATCACCCAGTACGAACTGCTGGAAACCAGTGGTGAACGCCGCCGCTTCATCCCCGCCGGCGGCATGCGTGCCGGGCCCGGCAGCGCCGGCAGCCTGATCCCGCCGCACGAATACCACACCATCCGCAACGCCAGCGACGACCGCGTGGCCATCTCCCTGCACATCTACAAGGGTCCGATGGACTGCTGCTGCACCTACCTGCCCGAAAAGGCCGACTGGTACCGACGTGTCGATGCGGTGCTCAGCCTGGATCGCACCGCCTGAGCCCCGCGCGGGCCCATGTGTCCGTTATAATTTCCGGCCGCGCCGGAATGGCGGAATCGGTAGACGCAGCGGATTCAAAATCCGCCGCCCTTAAAAGCGTGTGGGTTCGAGTCCCACTTCCGGCACCAAACGCGGCCTTGCCATGCCCGCCTCCGGGCACGTAGGTCGGGGCTACGCCCCCGACGCCTCGGTGACCTTGGCGGGCAGTGCAAAGCACTCCACGAACCGGCGCGCCAACCGCCGATCGCCCCCGAGCCGCAGCGTGCCCTCTCCTTCCGCCTGCTTGAACGGCCGCTTGCCGTAGACCAGGCCGGCGAAGGTGGTGGTGTCGGTATCGAACGTCACATCGGCCTTCTCCGCCTCGCCGCGCTCGATCTCCAGCGCCTCCGGCGTGAGCCGACCGACGAACGCATTGCCGGGGAAGCGGAACGCCACGGTCATCGACAGTGGCTTGCGATCAGGCCGGAGCATGGTCCGCAGCGAAAGCATCGCTGAGACCGCCGACAGCGGACGCATCGGGTCGTGCAGCGGC
>DXCY01000205.1 GCA_019115725.1 Candidatus Luteimonas excrementigallinarum | reverse complement strand
ATGAGCCGGGACGGTAACAGCGTGCCCGGCCCCGCGCCGGAAACCTTCGACGGCAAGGCCTACGTGGCCGGCCTGCCGAACGCGCCGGGTGTGTATCGCATGCTCGCCGCTGATGAGGCGGTGCTGTACGTGGGCAAGGCGGGCTCGCTGCGCAAGCGCGTGGCCAGTTACTTCAGCGCCTCGCCCAAGCCGGCGCGGATCATGTCCATGCTCAGCCAGGTGGCGGCGATGGAGGTCACGGTCACCCGTACCGAGATCGAAGCGCTGCTGCTGGAAAACCAGCTGATCAAGTCGCTCAAGCCGCGTTACAACGTGATGCTGCGCGACGACAAAAGCTATCCCTATGTGCTGCTGACCGGCGACGAGTGGCCACGGCTGGCCTTCCATCGCGGGCCGCGCGGCACGCCGGGGCGCTACTTCGGGCCGTACCCCAACGCCGGCACCGTACGCGACACGCTCAACCTGATGCACAAGCTGTTTCGCCTGCGCAGTTGCGAAGACAGCGTGTTCCGCAACCGCTCGCGGCCCTGCCTGCAGTATCAGATCGGCCGCTGCAGCGCGCCCTGCGTGGGCCTGGCGTCGGAAGAGGAGTATGCCGATGCGGTGCACAGGGTCACCCTGTTCCTGGACGGCCGCAGTGACGAGCTGACCAATGAACTGACCGCGGCCATGGAGCGGGCCAGCGTCGAACTCGATTTTGAACAGGCTGCCCGGCTGCGTGACCAGGTGGCGGCGATCCGCAGCCTGCAGTCGCGCCAGTACGTGGATGGGCACGTGGCCGACCTGGATGTGCTGGCCTGCGCGATGCGCGGCAGCGACGCCTGCGTGCTGCTGCTGGCGTTCCGCGACGGCCGCAACCTGGGCACGCGCGCGTTCTACCCGCAGACCCGCGGCAGCGAGGACCCGGCCGAGGTCCTGTCCGCCTTTGTTTCGCAGTACTACGCCGGGCAGCCGCCGCCGCCGGAGATCGTGCTCGACCGGCCGATCGAGGATGGCGAGCTGCTGGAGCAGGCGTTTTCCGAATCCGCCGGGCGGCGGGTGCGCATCCGTTCCAGCGTGCGCGGCGACCGGGCCGGCTACCTGGACCTGGCGCGGCGCAACGCCGAACTGTCGCTGGCCGTGCGGGTCGACAGCCAGTCCGCCCAGCAGGCGCGGCTGGACGGATTGCGCGAACTGCTGGGTATGGATGAGCCGCCGCAGCGGATCGAATGCTTCGATATCAGCCACACCATGGGCGAGGCCACGGTGGCTTCCTGCGTGGTGTTTGATGGCGAGGGGCCGGTGCGTGGCCAGTACCGGCGCTACAACATCACCGGGGTGACGCCGGGCGATGACTACGCGGCCATGGGCCAGGCCCTGATGCGCCGGTTCCGTCGTGCCGCCGAGGCGGGTGGCGTGTTGCCGGATGTGCTGCTGATCGACGGCGGGGCAGGGCAGGTGCGCCAGGCCAATGAGGTGCTGGCCGAGCTGGGCGTGGCCGATGTGATCGTGGTGGGGGTGGCCAAGGGCCCGGAGCGCCGCGCCGGTCACGAGGCCCTGCTGCTGCCGGACGGACGCGAACTTCGCCCCGGACCTGCGGCGCCGGGCCTGCAGCTGATCCAGCAGGTGCGTGACGAAGCGCACCGGTTTGCCATCACCGGCCATCGTGGACGCCGGCAGAAGGCGCGCAGCGTCAGCCGGCTGGAAGATATTCCCGGGATTGGCCCGCGCCGGCGCGGCAATCTGCTGCGCCACTTCGGTGGCCTGGTCGGCCTGCGCGCCGCCGGTCCGGAAGAGATAGCCCAGGTGGAAGGCATCAGCACCGCCCTGGCCCAGCGCATCCACGCCAGCCTGCACGGCAACGAGCCGCAGTCCGGCGCCTGAGCCGCCTCCGTTGCAGCAACTCCGGTGCCCACCCCGTAGAATGGCCCTGTGCAAATGAAGCTGACTATTCCCACCTGGCTCACCCTGCTGCGGATGCTGATGATCCCGCTGCTGGTGCTGGTGTTCTATCTGCCCTTCAGCTGGACCAACCTGGCCGCGGCGGTGATCTTCGCCCTGGCCGCGGTGACCGACTGGTTGGACGGCTGGATCGCGCGCCGTTTCAACCAGTTCTCCGCGTTCGGGGCGTTCCTGGATCCGGTGGCCGACAAGCTGATGGTGGCCGTGGCCCTGTTCCTGATCGTGCAGGCGCATCCCACGCCGTGGATGGCCTTCTGGGCGGCCGTGATCGTGGGCCGCGAGATCGCCGTATCGGCCCTGCGCGAGTGGATGGCCGAACTGGGCCAGCGTGCCACCGTGCGGGTGGCGATGATCGGCAAGATCAAGACCGTGGTGCAGATGGTCGCCATCCTCTGCCTGCTGTATGCGGTCACTCCGCAGAGCCGTCCCGAGGCGCTCAAGCCGTGGTGGAACGACATGGTGTTCCTGGTTGGCGACTGGCTGCTGGCCGGCGCTGCGCTGCTCACCCTGTGGTCCGGATTGATGTACCTGCGCGCCGCTTGGCCGGTGTTGCGGGGCAGGGATGGAAACAGTTGACTTGCCTCTCAGGACCCGTACAATAGCGGGCTCAACGCGGGAATAGCTCAGTTGGTAGAGCGCAACCTTGCCAAGGTTGAGGTCGCGAGTTCGAGTCTCGTTTCCCGCTCCAGATTCGATGTCTTCGAAACCCCGTACGCGGGGTTTCGTCGCGTCAGGCGCTTGAAATTGGCGTCGTCCTGCGCCAGCCTCATGGGCGCACGTCACCGGCCTGGTGGCAGAGTGGTCATGCAGCGGACTGCAAATCCGCGTACGCCGGTTCGATTCCGACCCAGGCCTCCATATCGAAACGCAAAAGGCCCGCTGCTGCGGGCCTTTTTGTTGGTTCATTTCCCAATCAAGGGAAAGCGGGCGTTGATAAGGGGCCGGGGCGCCGGGGCGTCGGGCGGGGGTGCCCTTCAGGCTCCATGTC
>DXCY01000204.1 GCA_019115725.1 Candidatus Luteimonas excrementigallinarum | reverse complement strand
GCCTGCACCCGAGCCATCGAGGACTGCGGCAAGCAGGAGGTTCCGATCTACCCGCTGCCGCACATGCCGGTGATCAAGGACCTGGTGCCGGACCTGACCCACTTCTTCGCCCAGTACGCGTCGATCAAGCCGTGGCTGCGTACCCAGAGCAACCCGCCGCCGGACCGCGAGCGGCTGCAGTCGCCGGAAGAGCGCGATCGCCTGGATGGCCTGTACGAGTGCATCCTGTGCGCCTGCTGCAGCACCGCCTGCCCGAGCTACTGGTGGAACGGCGACCGTTACCTCGGCCCGGCGATCCTGCTCCAGGCCTACCGCTGGATTGCGGACAGCCGCGACGAGGACATCGGTGCCCGGCTCGACGAGCTGGAGGATCCGTTCAAGCTCTACCGCTGCCACACGATCATGAACTGCGCCCGCACCTGTCCCAAGGGGCTGAATCCGGGCAAGGCGATCGGTGAGATCAAGCGGCTGATGCTGGCCCGCCAGAGCTGATCGGCGGGCTGCGGTGTCTCCCGAAGACCAGGTTGAACTGCGCCGGCTGCGCTGGCGCGCACGGCGCGGCATGCGCGAACTGGACGTGCTGTTCAACCGCCATCTGGACCACGCCTGGGCGACGGATTCCGAAGCCCAGCGCGGGGTTTTCCTACGCCTGCTGGACTGCGAGGACGATAAGCTCTGGCGCTGGTTCATGGGCTACGAAGACGTTCCCGATGCAGAGCTCAAGGCATTCGTGCAGCGGATCCTCGCGCTGCCACATTGAATGGCGACCCTCGCGCCTGTTGGGCGCGGGCCTTGTGGTTCTTTCCCTGCTCGCCGCATTCGCGGCCAGCGCATCCGCCATGCCACCGGCCGCTGCCTGGGCCCTGGCGGTGCTGGCCCCGGCATATGGGGCGCTGCTGGCCGTCAGGCATTTCCGCCAGCCCCTGCGCAATTTCGTTTTTTCAGGTCAGGACGGTCCGGTGCTGGTGGATGGCATGCCTGTGCATGCGGCCAGCGTGAGCTGGCGCGGGCCGCTGGCTTTCATCCGCTGGGACGACGCGGCGGGGCGCACGCAGCGGATGGCCTGGTGGCCCGACACCCTGCCGGCGCCGAAGCGGCGTGAACTCCGGCTGGCCGCGCCGCTGCGGCGGGCTGCGCGCAGGGGCGCTTCGGTGGCAACATAGCGGCCCTTGCGCCCGGCACCGTCGCGGCGTGTTCCCTGTCTGCGAGAGCCGATGTTCAAGCCAGTTCCCGTCGCGATCGGCCTGCGCTATCTGCGCGCAAAGCGCCGCAATGGCTTCATCTCCTTCATTTCCCTGGCATCGATCCTGGGCATCGCCATCGGCGTGGCCGTGCTGATCACTGCGCTGTCGGTGATGAGCGGTTTCCAGCGCGAGATCCGCGACCGGATGCTGGAAATGGCCGCCCACGCCACCATCAGTGCCTACGGCGAGCCGATGGCGAACTGGGAGGGTGCGGTGGCCGAAGCCACGGTGGACCAGCGCGTGGCCGGCGCCGCGCCGTTCGTCGAAACCCAGGCGCTGATCGCCGGCCCCCGGCGCGAGCCGGCGATGCTGCAGGGCGTGGTGCCCGAGCACGAGCGCGAGGTGTCGAAGATCGCCGAGCGCATGGTGGCCGGCAGCCTGGATGATCTGGCGCCCGGCAGCTTCAACATTGTGCTCGGTCGCGACCTGGCGCTGTGGTTGGGCGTGGGCGTCGGAGACAAGGTGGTGGTGACCACCGACTTCCAGACCACGCCGATGGGCGCCGTACCCCAGCTCAAACGGTTCACCGTCAGCGGGATCTTCCAGGTTGGCCACCAGCAGTTCGACCGCAGCCTGGCGGTGACCAACATGGACGACCTGCAGCGGGTGCTGCGCATGGGCGATGGGGTAACCGGCGTGCGCCTGCGCCTGCACGATATGGATCTGGCTTCAGTGGTGGCGAGGGATCTGGTGCTGCGTCTGCAGGGTCCCTACCAGGTGAGTGACTGGAGCAGCGAGAACGCGAACATGTTCCGCGCCCTGCGCCTGGAGAAAACCATGATCGCGATCCTGCTCTCGCTGATCATCGCCATGGGTGCGTTCAACCTGGTGTCGTCGCAGGTGATGCTGGTGACCGACAAACAGGCCGATATCGCCATCCTGCGCACGCTGGGGCTGACTCCGCGCGGGGTGATGCAGACCTTCATGGTCCAGGGCAGCATGATCGGAATCTTCGGCACCGTGCTTGGCGTGGTGGGCGGCATCCTGCTGACCCTCAACCTGGAGCACATCCTGCGTGCCATTGAACGGACCTTCAACGTGGTGCTGATCCCGCCCGACGTCTATTACATCACCGGTCTGCCGACCGAGCTCAATGCTCCGGACGTGGTGGTGATCGCGGTGGTGGCGCTGGCCATGGCGCTGGTAGCCACGGTGTATCCGGCCTGGCGCGCAGCGCGCACGGCGCCGGCGGAGGCGCTGCGCTATGAATGATGCGGTGATCCGTGCCGACGGGCTGGGCAAGGTCTATTCGGAAGGCAGCCTCAACACGCCGGTGTTCGCGAACCTGGATTTCGAAGTGGCACGCGGGGAAACCGTGGCCATCCTGGGTGCCTCCGGCGCGGGCAAGAGCACCCTGCTGCACCTGCTGGGCGGGCTGG
>DXCY01000203.1 GCA_019115725.1 Candidatus Luteimonas excrementigallinarum | reverse complement strand
GTCCGCGGCGACGGTGAAACCCGGCGCGGACAACGCCAGCAAAAACGCCGCGCCCAGGACCAGGGCGCGGCTCGCACGGTTGCTTCTTCTCATGTCACTTCCCCTCGTTGGCCGGTGACGCCGGGCGGCTTGTGCCGCCCGGCATCATGAGCGGCCGGGTTCAGTCGAACGACTTGGTCAGGGTCAGGTAGTAGCCGCGCCCCAGCACGTTGTGCAACCCGGAGTAGAAACCGGTGGCCGTGGTCGACAGCGGCGGATCGCGATCGGTCACGTTGCGTACCGTGAGCCGGATGCGGGAGTCGTCCAGGAAGTTGCCCAGGCCATTGAAGCGACGCTCCACGTACACGTTCGCGGTGGTCCAGCTCGGGATCTGGAAGCGGTTGCCATCGGCATCCAGCGCGCCGGTGGACTCGAACCCCCCCACGTAGCGCACGTGGGTGCCGGTGAGCCAGTCACCCTTGCGCCACGAGAAGTTCGCCGTAGCCCGCCACTCCGGCGAACCATTGATGCCGAGCAGGTTGCCGGCGCTGCTGAGCCGGAACCCGTCGTTGATGATGCCCGCCTCCTGGGCGTCCAGGATCATCTGCTCGTCGGGCACCGGATCCTGGGTACGCTCGATCAGGCGCGAGGCATTGATCCTGTAGTTGAAGGTGCCCGCACGCTCGGTGGGGATCCGGTGGCTCAGCCCGAAATCGATGCCCCGCGTGGTGCGTGGCAGCCGGTTGATATAGCGGTCATTGACCACGCTGACCGAGCCGACCGGATCCAGGCCGGTGCCTTCGAAGTCCTCCAGCCGGGTGTCATCGGGATCGTTGCGGATCACGTTCGGGTTGGACGACCCCTGCATGCGCGCCAGGTAGTCCAGCGCCAGCTGCGCCTGCTCGCCCAGGATGCCGATCACGTCCTCCTGCTCGATCACCCAGTAGTCGGCGGTCAGGGACAGGCGGCCAGCGGCCGCGGGCAGGAAGGTCGGCTGGAACACGAAGCCGACCGAATACGCGTCGGAGGTCTCCGGCTGCAGGTCGCGGTTGCCACTGCGCTCGGCCTGGGTGCTGGATCCACGGCCGCACTGCGACCAGCGTTCGATGCGCCCGGCACGCAGGTCCGCCTCGCACATGTAGTAGTCGGTGCGGGTATTGCTGACCACGGTCCCTTCGGCGTAGAGCTGAAGGATATTGGGCGCCAGGAAGCTTTGCGCCCAGTTGGCCCGCACCATGAAGTCATCGCTGAGGTTCCATGCCAGCGCGACCTTGGGGTTGGACACCCAGCCGAAGTCGGAATAGTTCTCCCAGCGGCCGGCCAGCTGCAGGTCAAGGCTGCGTACCAGCGGAATCCCCATCTGCGGCGATACCAGCGGCAGCGCGAACTCGGCGTAGAACGAGGCCACGTTGCGGTCACCGGAGTTGCTGGCCGCCGGGCTGGCGCCCAGAACGTCGCTGGTGATCGCTCCGGTCATCGGGTTGGTATAGGTGATCTCGCCGTTGAAGCGCGGATCGCGCACATCGTTCAGCGTTTCACGACGCCACTCCGCACCAAAGGCAAGACCCACGTCACCGGCGGGCATGCTGAAGATGCTCTCGTTCACGAACCGGGTGTCGATCTGGAACAGGCTCGCGGTGCTGTAGCGGACCACCGGCACGGTGAAGCTGGCAATAGTGTCGGGATTGCTCGGCGTCGCGTCGACCCCGGACCAGTCGTTCGGATCACCGCCGTTGAACGGGTTGTAGGCGCCTGGATCCGAACGCGCCAGCGCCTCAGCGAACAGGGTGTTGCTGATCGATCCGTGCTGGGTGTCCTCGGTGGTTGCACGCGAATACAGCACCGCGCTTTCCCAGTCGAAATTGCCCAGATAGCCGCGCACGCCGGCCATCACCCGGTAGGAGTCATCGTCCACGGTGTAGGGACGCGAGGTATCGGTGGCGCGATAGCTGGTGATGCGCAGGTCAAGGCCTTCTTCCGGCGCATCGATGCCGGGCAGGCGGTTGGGGTTGAGCGACCCGTCCGGCAGGTACATCGCACCGAACGGGTTGTAGTAGTTGGAGGCGGGCACGATCATCGGCGCCGAACCCAGCGACGCCGCCTGCTCGCGCATGCTTTCGAACTTGGCCTGGTAGTAACTGAACTCGCCGAAGGCCACGAAGTTGTCGTTGATGTCCTGCTCGATCGTGCCGAACAGGTTGGTCCGGCCCACGCCGCCCAGGATGTTGCGCTGGTGCATCGGGTTGAAACGCCTCGGGCGGTCCAGCTCGGTGCTGAATCCACCGGTCTGGATGCACACGTCGTCATTGATCTGCGTAAGACAACGATGCTCCAGCGGTTGCATGTGGAAATAGCCGGTCGCACTGGTGAGCAGGTCCCCGTCCATCGAGACCGTCCTGCCGTCGCGGGTCTGGAATGCGGCCCAGGGCGTGGTGGTCAGGCGGTCGTCGAACGCAGTGTGGCCCTCGAACTCCGTTCCTTCCAGCAGATGCCGGTGATCGGCGTTGGCCGTTTGCGGATGTTCACTCGCCGGCACCTCGGATCGGTAGGTATGCCCGCCAAGCAGGGTCACCCGCGTGCGACCATCGTTGAACCAGCGGCCTGCCTTGAAGTTGAAGTTCCCCTGGCGCAGGTCGATGTTTTCCGAACCGCCGTACTGCGCCTGCACCTCCAGGCCCTGGAAGTGGGTGTCCATTACCACGTTGAGCACGCCGGCCACCGCGTCGGAGCCGTACAGCGCCGAGGCGCCGCCCATCAGCACTTCCATCTGCCGTACGCCCCACAGCGGGATGGCGTTCATGTTGCCGGTCTGTCGCGGAACCAGGGCTTCGGTCTGGGTACCCGGATGCGGGACCATGCGCCGGCCGTTGACCAGCAGGAGGGTATTGCCGGTGCCCAGGTTGCGCAGATTGATGGAGCCAATGTCGCCGCGCGCGGCATTGAGGTTGGCGGCCGTGTCGGTGTTGTCGAACATCATGTCGCCCACCTGCGGCAGGCTGCGCAGGAGCTCGTCGCCGGAGACCGCGCCGGTGGCTTCGATCTCCTCCACGCCCATCACCTCGACCGGGACCATACCGGCCTCGCTGTTGCCGGCGAAACGGCTGCCGACCACCACCACCTGGTCCAGTTCGGAAATGCGTTCGGCGGCGTGCTGGCCGGCTGGCTGCGGCTGTGCAGCATCGTCGGCCGGCGGCACGTCCGGATCAGCAGGCTGCGGGGTCTGCGCAAAAGCCGGGGCCCCGGCAAGGATCGCGCCCACGACGGCTGCAAGTACGGTTCTCCGATACGTCTTCATGTGTCTTCGCTCCCACGAATCATTTGATTTCTTGTCGTGACCACGCCGGAGCGCGGCTGCTGTCCAGCGGTCGTGCCGCTGCTACTGCGCAATGGCCGCTGCCCCGGGCCTCCGGGGATCGGCTGCTCCTTCAACCCGGCCAGGCACGACCAGCAGCATCTGGGTGCTGCCGATCGTCTGTCCGGAAGAAATATCGTGTCCGCGGTCCTCAAGCAGCCGCAGCGTGTCTGGACTGATGCCACGCTCTACCTGTAACGCTCCTTCCCCGGACATGTTTTGATGCACCCGCGGTGCCATCGTGGCTTCGGCAATATTCATGCCAAAATCGACCACGTTGATGATCGTCTGCACGACTGTGCCGGGAATGGTGTTACCGCCGGGGCTGCCTGTCACCAGCCAGGGCCGGCCATCACGCACCAGCATCGTCGGGGCCATGCTCGAAACCGGGCGCCGCCCGGGCTGCATCGCGTTGGGCGGGTCCGGTTGGCCGTCGCTTCGGGCATCCAGCTGCGCGCGCAGGGAGAAATTGCCGATCAGGTTGCCCAGCAGAAAGCCGGTGCCCTCTATCATCACCCCCGACCCGAAGTCGGCACCGATCGTATAGGTATTGCTGACCACGTTGCCGTCGGCATCCACTACCGAGAAGTGGGTGGTTTCAGGGCCTTCATGCGCCCAGGGGTCACCCGCCTCCACGTCCGCCGCCGGCGTGGCGCGATCCATCCTGATCTGGCTCGCACGTCCGGCCGCGTATTCCTTGGCCACCAGCCCGCGCAGTGGCACGTCGAGGAAACCGGTATCGCCGACGTGGGCCAGCCGGTCACGCCAGGACAGCTTGCTGGCCTCGGCAAACAGATGCAGCGCGTCAGCCGAGCCTGCGCCCATCTCCGCCAGGTCGAACTGTTCAAGCAGGTTGAGAGTGCCGACGATCCCCGCGCCGCCGCCGCTGGCCGGCGGCATGGTCACCACTTCCACGTCGCGGTAGCTGCTGCGCAGTGCCGGACGCTCGATCGCCCGGTACGCCATGAGGTCTTCGCTGCGCAACAATCCGCCGTGCCTGCGCATGCCCGCATCGAGTCGACGGGCGATTTCCCCGCGGTAGAAATCCTCGGCCCCATGTTCGGCGATCCGGCGCAGGGTCCAGGCCAGGTCCGTCTGCACCAGGCGCTCACCGGCAGCCAGCGCCTGGCCGTCGGGATGCAGGAATACCGCGGCCCCGGCCTCGCTGCGGGCCAGACGGTCCCTGCCCCAGTCCAGCGCGAACGCCTCGTCGGCGCTCAATACGATGCCCTGCGCAGCCATTTCAATTGCCGGTTCCAGCAGCCGCTTCCATGGCAGGCGCCCGTACTTTTCATGAGCCAGCGCGAGCCCGGCCACCGTGCCTGGCACGCCCGCGCTGCGGATGCCGGCGGAATGGCCGTCGAGGCTGCCGTCATCACCCACGTAGGCGTCCAGCGTTGCCAGTTCCGGAGCCGCCGACCGGTAATCGATGGCCGTATAGCGGTCCTCGTCCGCCAGATGCACCAGCATGAATCCGTCACCGCCGATATTGCCCGCGCGCGGCAGCGTTACCGCCAGCACAAAGGCGGTAGCCACCGCGGCATCAACGGCGTTGCCACCGTCGCGCAGAACCTGGGCGCCGGCCCTGCTGGCCGCCTCATTCTGGCTGACCACCATGCCGGCCGTTCCTGCCTCCGGCTTGTGGATGGCCTCGTAATTGAGCAGTTGGCGGGTCTGCGCCGGCACCACCAGCGAGAACGTCAACAAGCACCCGGCAACAATCGCAGCGCACTGTCGTGCGGCAGTCCAGACCATGCTTCCTCCTCCCAGGGCAGCGGTCACGCACTACCATGCATAAATCAACTGTCGGTGTCCCCCACCATTCCTGAGGCAACGCATACCCCACGGTTATGGCGCCCCATAACCGCAGGTTGTTCCCTGGAGAAGCAAAACTAAAGTCTGCTTACCCCAGGTCGGGGTAGGCTCTACACGTTGGCTTCAAGTAACCGGAATCGGCATTCCCCCCGGAGGAGATGGCCTTTTGTCCACTGGCGCAGAGCGTCGGATGCTTGCATGTACTGCTCTGGCAGGCTTGCTGCTTGCCGCATGCATCCACCAGCCCAAGCCGCACCCGGCAGGGCCGGACACACCAGGTAACGTTGGGATCGTGAGCAGCGCCCACCCGCTTGCTTCGCGGGCGGGGATGGAAGTACTGGAACGCGGCGGTACCGCCATTGATGCCGCTGTAGCCGTGCAGGCGATGCTCGGCCTGGTCGAACCCCAGAGCTCCGGGCTCGCCGGCGGGGCATTCCTGCTTCATTACCGGGCCATCGACGGTCAGATCGATGCTTACTTGGGACGCGAACGGGCTCCTTCGGAGGCCGACACCTCGCTGTTTCAGGGCCCTTCCGGAACCCCGCTGCGACGATCACAGGCAATGCTTATGGGCCGCGCCACGGGAGTACCGGGCGTTCTGCCCGCCCTGGAGGCCGCCCACGCCGACCACGGCAGGCTTGCATGGGCAACGCTGTTTTCATCTGCGGCAGAAGCAGCTGACCAGGGCTTTATCGTCACCCCGCGTCTTCAACAACACATTGATGGCACATTCCCGCAAGCGAAAACCGACGATGTAGTCAGGCTTTTTTCCAACCCAAGCGGGCAAAAGCTGCGTGCCGGCGACGTGATGCGAAACCCAGCCTACGCGCGCAGTTTGCGGGAAATTGCAACACGCGGCGCAGCAGCGCTGCAAACCGGACCTCTGGCAGAGGCAATTCTCGATCGGATTCACGCTCCTCCCGGCCCATCGCCTATGGGCGCGGCGGATTTGGCCAACTATCAGGCTGAGAAAACTCCTCCGCTCTGCAGGACGGTTCGCAAGCATCTGGTATGCGTGCCTCCGCCACCCTCCAGCGGGGTCGGGCTATTGCAGCTCCTGCTGCTGCTGGAAGGAACCGATATCGCAGAACGCTCGCCCGACGACCCAGATGCCTGGTTCACCTTCGCCCAGGCCAGCCGATTGATGTATGCCGATCGCGACCATTATGTGGGCGATCCGGAGTTCGTCCATGTGCCTTTGGAAGGCATGCTTGATTCGGACTATCTCGACAGCCGCAGACGCCTGCTCGGCCAATACGCCGCACCAGGACCCTTTACCCCGGGTCATCCGAATGGAGCACCCGAGAACTCCGAGGATCATACGTCCGAGCCATCTGGGACCAGTCATTTCGTAGTAGTAGATGGCGAAGGCAACGCCGTTTCCATGACTACTACGATTGAATCCTATTTCGGCTCAGGCCGGGTGGCGGGCGGAATGTTGCTCAACAACCAGCTCACCGATTTTTCCTGGCAGCCGGGGGGCTCATCGGCCAACGCCATTGCACCTGCCAAACGCCCTCGTTCATCTATGTCTCCGGTCATCGTGCTCGACGGCGACGGCAAATTTGCCGGTGCCATCGGCTCGCCGGGTGGCAATGCGATCCCTGCATACATTGGCAAGACCCTGCTGGGATGGCTGTTCTGGGACATGCCCCTGGACGAGGCCATCGCCCTGCCCAACCTGGTGGCCCGGGGCGAGCGCTTTGATGGCGAAGCCGACACCATGACGCCCGCCGTGCGGCTCGGCCTGGAACGCCTGGGCGTAACAGTGCGACCGGGCAGCGGGGAAAATTCCGGCCTGCACGGCGTCCAGCTGCGCGCAGATGGCCTGCACGGTGCGGCGGATCCGCGGCGTGAGGGCACCGTATCGGCCGCTCCACCTTCTGCTAAGAAAAGTCGTGATGCCAGCATCCAACCCGACC
The DNA here is from genome assembly GCA_019115725.1 of Candidatus Luteimonas excrementigallinarum. Classification (GTDB taxonomy): domain Bacteria; phylum Pseudomonadota; class Gammaproteobacteria; order Xanthomonadales; family Xanthomonadaceae; genus Luteimonas; species Luteimonas excrementigallinarum. The sequence goes on along the minus strand of DXCY01000203.1, from coordinate 2,416 downwards.
TGTGATGTCACCGTCCTGGGGGCGGGCGTGGTCGGCATGGCCACGGCCTGGGCAGCCGCCCGGCGCGGCCTGTCGGTAGAGATCGTGGACCGCGCATCCGGACCCGCGCAGGGGGCATCGTTCGCCAACGGCGCCCAGCTCAGCTACGCCTACACGGACGCCATGGCAGGGCCATCCCTGTGGAAGCAGATCCCCGGATTGCTGACCGGCAGTGACCCCGCTTTCCGGATCCGGTTGACGGGCAATCCTTCCATCTGGCGTTGGGGCGTCTCGTTGCTGGCCAACGCCACCAGCCGCCGGCTTCGGCGCAACACGCTGCGCACCCTGCACCTGGCCCAGGCATCGCAGAAGGCCATGCAGTCAATGCTGGATCGACATCCATTCGATTTCCAGCACCGGGTGGCCGGCAAACTGCACCTGTATTTCAGCGATGCTGCGCTGCAGGCAGGTACCGCGATGCTGGAACTGAAGCGTCCCTACGGGGTGAAACAGCAGCTGCTGGCACTACACGAAGCCGTCGCAATCGAGCCCGCGCTGGCACAGGTACCCGGCATCCGGGGCGTGGTGTACTCCCCGGAAGAGGCCGTCGGCGATCCATGGCGTTTTTCCGCGGGACTGCTGGACACCATGTGTGGCCGGTACCCCGTGCAGACCCGTTTCGGGTTTGATATCGAATCGATCCAGCGCCGTGGTCCGCACTGGATGTTGCGCTCGCGCGAGGGTGATGTGGCGCATGCACGGCGGCTGATCGTATGCACCGGCGTGGAAAGCGTTGCGCTACTGCGTCAACTCGGCATCCGCACGCCGCTGATGTCGATCAAGGGCTACTCGCTTACCGCCCCCTGCGGTCCCCGGGCCCCGACCATCAGCATTACCGATACGGCGCGCAAGCTGGTGTTCTGCCGGCTCGGCAACAACATGCGCATCGCCGGCATGGCGGATATCAACGACTGGGACCCGGCCGTATCGGACGAGCGCTTTGAACAGTTTCTTGCATTGGCCCGGCAGTCGCTGCCGGAGGCTGCCGACTACTCCAGGATCCTGGATCGCTGGGCCGGACTGCGCCCGTCCACGCCGGATTCCGTTCCGATCATCGCCAACGTCCGCGAGGGCCTGACCTGCAATATCGGACACGGCATGTTCGGCTGGACGCTCGCCATGGGCAGCGCGGAACAGGCAGTGGCGCTTGCCCTTGGCGAAGAAGGCGCCCGAGCGTGGCCAAGCTGAGGCCCATACCCTAACCTGCAGCCATGCGCCTTCGTCATATTGAAGTTTTCTACGCGGTTTACACTGCGGGTTCGATCAGCGCAGCGGCCCGAACGCTGCATGTTTCCCAGCCATCGGTGAGCAAGGTTCTGCAGCATGCCCAGAGCCAGCTGGGCTTTGAACTGTTTACCCGAGTACGTGGCCGGCTTGTTGCCACCGATGAAGCACACGCTCTGTTTGAAGAGGTCAAGGTGATCTTCGAACGGATGACCTCTTTGCGCAAAACGGTTTCCAACATCCGCAATATGGACGGCGGCCATCTACGGCTGGCTGTGGTTCCGTCACTGGGGCTTTACATTGCGCCAAGCGCCATCGCCCGCTATCGGAAGCGTTTTCCGCAGGTGACTTTCGATGTCCAGACCCTGCACCACAGTGACGTTTTCCAGGCCCTGTATGAGCGCGAATGCGACATTGCCTTCGCCTACATGCCACCCATGCACCCCCGCATGCAACGCCGGCGCTTGGGCAATGGAGAGCTGGTGCTTCTGTATGACCGCGCTTCGCTGGCCAATCCGGAAGAGCGCGTACCCATCAAACGCCTGGCCGGTCGCGAAATGGTTGGACTGGCCAACAGCGGGCCGCTCAGTGACCTCGTCGAATGTGAGCTGGAAGCGCAGGAAGTCACCCTGCGTGAAGTGGTCTCCAACCAGACCTATTACCTGGCGGCTGCGCTGACCCGGTGCGGCGCCGGCATGAGCATCATCGATGAGTTCACAGCCCGGGCTATCGCTGGCTCGGAGTTGGAGTTTCGTCCACTGGAACCTGCCATCCGGTTTGAGATCGAGTGCGTGTACCTGGAAGACCGGCCTCCCTCTCATCTGGCAGAAGCCTTCATTGAAGAATTCCGGACATCCCTCAAAGCCGCGAAAGGCCTGGGTCCGGCTGAGCCATCAACCCGGAGTCGAAAGACGCGGAAATGACAGCCCTCAACGCGACCGCGATCCGCCGGGACGCTTGCCCGGCGGTCCGCTCGCCCGCCGCTGCTGGAGCGTCTGGGCAGCGGTGGCCAGTTCACCGCGCAGCTTCAGGTAATTCCTCAACCGGCCGGCGTCGATCTGTCCGGCCTCCAGCGCCTCGCGGATCGCGCAGCCGGGCTCCTGCCCGTGGCGGCAGTCACGGAAGCGGCACTGCTCCGCCAGCGCCTCGATCT
>DXCY01000202.1 GCA_019115725.1 Candidatus Luteimonas excrementigallinarum | reverse complement strand
TCAACCGCCTAGCGAATACTTCTAAGGTAAAGGGCACGGTGGCGAAAGCGCTTTCAGAACGTGGCAAGCGGCAGCGCGGGGCCTCCCGCAAGGCCGAGGGGGACAACCCGCGCCGGCAGCGCCTGTGGCGTGACATCGCGCTGATCCTGATTGCGCCGCTGCTGCTGTACCTGTTCGCCAGCCTGGTGACCTATTCGCCCAGCGACCCGGCCTGGTCAAGCCATGCCGGTAACGTGACCGAGCCGCTCCACAACGTGGGCGGGCCGGTGGGCGCGTGGCTTGCCGATGTGCTGCGCTACCTGTTCGGCTATGTGGCGTTCCTGCTGCCGCTGGTGCTCGGTGCGATTGCATGGATCGCGCTGTTCGGCATGGACAATGATGGCGACGGCAAGGCCGACCTCGGCCCGGCCCTGCGTCTGGTGGGGCTGTTCGGATTCCTGATCTCGGCCTGCGGACTGCTGGCGCTGCGCGCGCCCAACGCGGCGGATTTTTCCGCCGGTGGCGGCGGCATCCTCGGGCGGCTGGTGGGCAACTCCCTGTATGCAGCCTTCGGTGGTGTGGGCGGAAACCTGTTCCTGCTGGCGCTGCTGCTGACCGCCATCACACTGGCCACCGGCCTGTCCTGGCTGGCGGTCATGGACAGGATTGGCGGCTGGGCGATGAAGCTGCCGGACCTGCTCAGGCGCAGCAGCAAGCAGGCCGGCGAGTGGAAGCGGGCCCGCGACCTGCGCGAGGAGCGGGTGGAAGTGCGCCGCGCGGATACCGAAAAGCGGGTCAAGCGCGAGCCGGTGCGCATCGAGCCGCCGGCCGCCGCCGTGGTGGAAAAGAGCGAGCGGGCCAAGCGCGAGCAGCAGATTCCGCTGTTCACCGGCACGGGGGGCGGCGATTCCGGCCTGCCGCCCCTGTCGCTGCTGGATGAGCCCAAGCCGCAGCCCCAGGGCTACGACGATGAAACGCTGGAGACCCTGTCGCGGCAGATCGAGTTCAAGCTCAAGGATTTCCGTATCGATGTGGAGGTGACCGAGGCCCAGCCGGGACCGGTGATCACCCGCTTCGAGATGGAGCCCGCACCGGGCATCAAGGTCAGCCAGATCAGCTCGCTGGACAAGGACATCGCCCGCGGCCTGAGCGTCAAATCGGTGCGCGTGGTGGATGTGATTCCGGGCAAGTCGGTGATCGGCCTGGAGATCCCCAACACCCGCCGCGAGATGATCTTCCTGTCGGAGCTGCTGCGTTCGAAGGAATACGACAAGTCGCCCAGCCCGCTGACGCTGGCACTGGGCAAGGACATCGGCGGCCGTTCGACGGTGGCCGATCTGGCGCGCATGCCGCACCTGCTGGTGGCCGGTACCACCGGTTCGGGCAAGTCGGTCGCAGTGAACGCGATGGTGCTGAGCCTGCTGTTCAAGGCCACGCCCGAGCAGCTGCGCCTGCTGATGATCGACCCGAAGATGCTGGAGCTCAGCGTCTACGAGGGCATCCCGCACCTGTTGGCGCCGGTGGTCACCGACATGAAGGAGGCCGCCAACGGCCTGCGCTGGTGCGTGGCCGAGATGGAGCGGCGCTACAAGCTGATGAGCGCGGTCGGCGTGCGCAACCTGGCTGGCTTCAACAAGAAGGTGAAGGAAGCGCAGGACAGCGGCCAGCCGCTGCTGGACCCGCTGTTCCGTCCGGACCCGGAATCCGAGGCGGTGGCCGAGCCGCTGGAAACGCTGCCCTATATCGTCGTGATCATCGACGAGTTTGCCGACATGATGATGATCGTCGGCAAGAAGGTGGAGGAGCTCATCGCCCGCCTGGCGCAGAAGGCGCGTGCGGCGGGTATACACCTGATCCTGGCCACGCAGCGACCATCGGTGGATGTGATCACCGGCCTGATCAAGGCCAACATCCCGACCCGCATCGCATTCCAGGTCAGCTCCAAGATCGACTCGCGCACCATTCTCGACCAGTCCGGCGCCGAAACCCTGCTGGGCCATGGCGACATGTTGTACCTGCCGCCGGGCACGGCCATGCCCGAGCGCGTGCACGGTGCGTTCGTGTCCGATGACGAGGTGCATCGCGTTGTCGAGCAGCTGAAGCAGTCCGGCGGAGCCAACTACATCGACGGCGTGCTGGAGGAAGTACAGACGCTGGGCGACGGCACCGTGGTCGGGGCCACCGGACTGCCGGAATCATCGGGCGGCGGCGATGAAAGCGATCCGCTGTACGACGAGGCGGTGAAGATCGTGACCGAAACGCGGCGCGGCTCGATCTCCGGCGTGCAGCGGCGGCTGAAGATCGGCTACAACCGCGCGGCGCGGCTGATCGAGGCGATGGAGGACGCGGGCGTGGTCAGTCCGCCGGAAAGCAACGGCGACCGCACCGTGCTGGCTCCGCCGCCGCCGAAATAGGGCGGGCGACCCTTGCGCCCGTTCCTTTGCCTGCGCCTGGCGGTACGGGCTGAATGATCCCGCTGCCGCCATGGCTCGTATTCAGCCATCGCTGTGCACACTTTCCGCAACCCGATTTTTCCGGAGCGTTCGATGAGCCGCATCCTCAGCTTCATGCTTGTCCTGCTTGCCGCCGCCTTCGCCGGAAGTGCACACGCCGACGCGCGCGCCAGCCTGGACAGCTTCACCAGCGACCTGCGCGGACTGCAGGGCAACTTCTCCCAGCAGGTGTTTGATGGCAGCGGCAGGTTGCGTGAAAGCTCCAGCGGCAGCGTGGCGCTGTCCGCGCCGCGCCTGTTCCGCTGGGAATACGAGAGCCCGTATCCGCAGCTGATCATTGCCGATGGCAGCCGGGTCTGGGTCTACGATCCCGACCTGGAGCAGGTCACCGTGCGGCCGCAGGGCGAGGAGGAGCAGAACAGTCCGCTCGCCGCCCTGATCGACCCGGCCATGCTCGATCGTGATTTCGCGCTCGCCGAGGGTGGCAGCCGCGATGGTATGGACTGGCTGGAAATCACTCCGCGACAGAGCACCGATGCCGGCTTCCAGAACGCCCAGCTGGGCTTTGCTGATGGCGCACTGGTGAAAATGGAAGTGCTGGATGCGCTTGGCCAGCGGACCACGATTGAATTCTCCGGCTGGCAGAAGAATCCGTCGTTCGCCGACGATACCTTCCAGTTCACCCCGCCCCCGGGCGTGGATGTGGTGGGCGAGCCCTGAGCCCGGCCAGCACACTGTTGGCATGACCCGCCGGCCCGCGTGAGAACGCGGGCCGGTTGCGTTGTGCTGTCCTGCAGGACGCGCGTTCGGCGTATGCATTGGACAGGCACATCAGCAAGGAAGTGAGGGTTCATGCAACCAGATCCACAGATTCCCGCGCAGGGCGGGGCGCGACCGGACGCATTGATCGAGCGGGTAAAGTCCATCCTGGCTTCCCCGCGCAGCACGTGGCCGGAAATTGCCGCCGAGCCGGCCAGCGTGGCTGGCCTCTATACCCGCTATTTCATGCTGCTGGCAGCGGTGCCGGCGGTGGCCGGGTTCATCAAGGGCAGCCTGATCGGGCACGGTGTGTTCGGCATGCGGATCACCACGCCGCTTCTGTCAGGCCTGATGGGCATGGTGCTGGGCTACGCGCTGGGGCTGGTGGTGCTGTACGTGGTGGCGATGATCGTCAACGCGCTGGCACCCCGGTTCGAAGGGCGGAAAGACCAGGTGCAGGCACTGAAGGCAGTGGGCTACGCCTGGACCGCCGCCTGGGTTGCCGGCATTGCGGTGATTGTTCCCGGTATCGGCTGGCTGCTGGCGCTGGCCGGCGGGATCTACAGCATCTATCTGCTGTACCTGGGCCTGCCGCACACCATGAAGTGTCCGCCGGAAAAATCGGCCATCTACACCCTGGTATCCGTGCTTGCCGCCATCGTGCTCGGCTGGATCGTCGGCCTGCTGATCGCGGCCATCACCGGCATGGGCATGCTGGCCGGCGGTGTGCTGGGCAGCGCCGCCAGCGGGGCGGGGAGCAGCCAGGTGAGCGTGGATCCGGACAGCCGCATGGGCCAGCTGATGGAATTCGGGCGGCGGATGGAACAGGCCGGCCAGCAGATGGATCAGGCCCGGGCCAGCGGCAGCGCGGAAGAACAGGGCAAGGCGCTGGGCGCGCTGATGGGCGCGATGGCCGGCGGTACCGATGCCGATGGCCAGCCGGTGGAATCGGTGGCTGCGGAACAACTGCGCGCATTGCTGCCCGAAGCCATCGGCAACATGCAGCGCACCGCTATCTCAGCCAGCCGCAACGGCGCCATGGGCGTGCAGATCAGCGAGGCCACGGCCGAATATGCCGAACAGGACGGCTCCGGACGGATCAGCGTGGAGATCCAGGACATGGCTGCGATGTCCGGGATGATGGCCATGGCAGGTGCCTTTGGCATGGACCAGAGCCGGGAAACCGACAGCGGCTACGAGCGCACGTTCACCCGGGATGGGCGACTGGTCAGCGAGGAGTGGAACTCCACCAGTAATCGCGGCAAGTACAGCGTGATGGTGGGTAACCGCTTCCGGCTGGAAGCCAGCGGCCGGGTGGACAGCATCGATGATCTGCGCAACGTCGTCGGCCAGCTGGAACGACAGGTCGTCACCCTGCAGTAAGGCGGCGTCTTCCGGGCCGGGCACTGCACGCGCGCGCCCGGCCGCATCACAGCCTCACGGAAACGGCGCAGCCGCCCATTGCAGCGGTGATGGCAGCGGCGATGCGGGCGCTCTTGGTATCTTGGGCGCACGTATTCCATGAGGTGCTCCGTGCAGGAAGACCTGCTTTCCGCCGGCCCCGACCCGTCGTTGGGGCTTCGTCCATTGGCCGAGCGCATGCGGCCACGCACCATTGATGAAATGGTGGGCCAGCAGCGTCTGCTGGCAGCTGATTCCGTGCTGCGCCGTTCCATCGAGGCCGGACGCGTGCATTCCATGGTGCTGTGGGGCCCGCCCGGCTGCGGCAAGACCACGCTGGCGCTGTTGCTTGCCCACTATGCCGATGCGGAATTCCGCGCGGTCTCCGCAGTGCTGTCGGGCCTGCCGGAAGTACGCAAGGTGCTGGCGGAAGCCGGGCAGACCTTTGCCACCGGCAGGCGCACCGTGCTGTTCGTGGATGAGGTGCATCGCTTCAACAAGGCCCAGCAGGATGCCTTCCTGCCGCATATCGAGCAGGGCACCATCATCTTCGTGGGCGCCACGACGGAGAATCCCTCGTTCGAACTGAACTCGGCGCTGCTCTCGCGCTGCCGCGTGCACGTGATGGAAGCGGTCTCCGCCGATGATATCCAGCATGCGCTCGAGCGCGCCCTGGCCGACAGCGAGCGCGGCCTTGGCGATCGCGACGTACGCATCGAACTGCCCCAGCTCCGGCTGCTGGCCGCCGCTGCCGATGGCGATGTGCGCCGCGCCCTGACCCTGCTGGAGATTGCTGCGGAAGTGGCAGGAGGCGAGGGCGGCTCCATCACCGATGCGGTGCTGGAACAGGTGCTGGCCGACCGTACGCGGCGTTTCGACAAGGGCGGCGAGCAGTTTTACGACCAGATGTCCGCGCTGCATAAATGCGTGCGCAGCTCCAATCCCGATGCCGCCCTGTACTGGCTGGCGCGCATGCTCGACGGCGGCGCCGACCCCGGCTATCTCGCCCGGCGCCTGACCCGCATGGCGGTGGAAGATATCGGCCTGGCCGACCCGCGGGCCCTGCAGATGTCGATCGATGCCTGGGAGGCGTTCGACCGCCTCGGCAGCCCGGAGGGCGAACTCGCCCTGGCCCAGGTCACCCTCTATCTCGCCAGTACTGCCAAATCCAATGCCGCCTACAAGGCCTGGAACACCGCCCGCGGCGACGTGCGCAAATACGGCACCCAGGAGGTGCCCATGCATATCCGCAACGCGCCCACCGGGTTGATGAAGGAGCTGGGCTACGGCCGCGGTTACCAGTACGACCATGACGCGGAGGGCGGCGTCTCGCTGGACCAGACCGGCTTTCCGGATGCCATGGGCGAGCGCGTGTATTACCAGCCGGTGCCTCGGGGATTGGAGATCAAACTTGGCGAGAAGCTGGAGCGACTGCGCTCGGAACGATCGCATGTGCGCCAACAAATCCCAAGAAACAACTCGAACAAACAGCCATAACTGTTTGTTTTAAAATAAATCGACCGAGGATGGAAACCGTCGCAGCAAGGTTATATGCTGGTTGGGCAGGGGCGACAGTTATCACTGGAGGCAGTCATGCGTAGCCATGCATCCCCAATGCTGTCAGGTCACCGCCGGCTCTGCGCGCTTTATGCCCGCGAAGCCCGTGATATTTACCCCGGTCGACCGTGGCAGGAGATCGAGCCACATGTTCGCAGCGCATGGGAGCGCACGCCCCATCGGATGGGCTGGCGCGAGGCTGCGCCCATCGTAAGGCGGTTCTGGGCGCAGTCCTGAAGGCACGTTGTTCACGCGCTGTCCCGATCAGACGGACTGAGCGGAGCAGGGGCTCCGGAACACGCACGCCTCACGCGACGGGTCGCATGTTGGTGACCGGCAACCGCCGATCACCAGTGGAGAGCGACATGAGCAATGACAAACACGATGCCAACCGTGACCCGATCAGCGGCGCCCCCGGTGCGCACCCGGTTGGCACCGGCGTAGGCGCGGCAGCCGGCGGGGTCGCTGGCGCGGCCGTCGGTTCCGTGGCAGGTCCCGCCGGCACGGTAGTAGGCGCGGCCGTAGGCGCGGTGGCCGGCGGCCTAGGTGGCAAGGCTGCGGGTG
>DXCY01000201.1 GCA_019115725.1 Candidatus Luteimonas excrementigallinarum | reverse complement strand
CATCGCCACCGGTAGCGCAGCCCCATGACGCTTGATGTCATCGTCATCATGGATCCGATCAGCGCGATCACCGTCGCCAAGGATTCCACCTTCGCGATGCTGCTCGCCGCCCAGCGCCGGGGGCACCGGCTGCACTACGTGCTGCCCGGCGGACTGTCGCTGGATGGCGGCGTGGCACAGGCCCGCGTGGCACCGCTTTCGGTGCGCGACGACCCCGAAGACTGGTTCACGCTGGGCGCGGAGTCACGCCGGGCATTCGGCCCCGGCGACGTGGTGCTGATGCGCCGCGACCCGCCGGTGGATGCCGAGTACATCTACGACACCCAGATCCTCGGCCTGGCCCAGGCCGCCGGTGCCCGGGTGGTGAATGATCCGCGCGGCCTGCGCGACCTCAACGAGAAGCTCGCGGCGCTGGAATTCCCGCAGTGCTGCCCGCCCACCCTGGTGTCACGCAGCGCCAGCGAACTGAAGGCCTTCGTCGCCGCACAGGGCGATGCCATCCTCAAGCCGCTGGACGGCATGGGCGGGCGCTCGATCTTCCGCACCGGACCGAAGGATCCCAACATCAACGTGATCCTGGAAACGCTGACCGACGGCAACCGCCGCACCGCGATGGCGCAGCGCTACCTGCCGGAGATCGTGGAGGGCGACAAGCGCATCCTGCTGGTGAACGGCGAGCCGGTGCCCTACTGCCTGGCGCGCATTCCCCAGGGCGACGACTTCCGCGGCAACCTGGCAGTGGGCGGACGCGGCGAGGGCCGCCCACTGAGCGATCGCGACCGCTGGATCGCGGCCCAGGTGGGCCCGGAAATGAAGCGCCGCGGCATGGTGTTCGTGGGTCTGGACGTGATCGGCGACTGGCTGACCGAAGTCAACGTGACCAGCCCCACCTGCATCCGCGAGCTGGACGCCCAGTTCGGCCTGGATATCGCCGGCGACCTGTTCGCGGCGATCGAGGCCGGAGCGTGACGCAGCCGCGATGACGCTGGCGATCGCCCCGCCCGGGCCCCAGGTAGGCGACCAGCAGCGTCTGGGCGCCACCCTGGTGCTGTCGCTGCTGCTGCACGGCATGCTGGTGCTGGGCCTTGGCTTCAGCATGGAGGATGCCGCGCCGGTCACGCCGACGCTGGATGTGATCCTCACCGAAACCACCAGCCCGCTGACCCAGGCCCAGGCCGACTTCCTGGCCCAGGCCAGCAACCAGGGGGGCGGCGAGCACGAGGAAAGCCTGCGTCCGCGCGAATCCCAGCTGGGCCTGGCGCCGCAGGACGAAACCGGAATCGCCCCCGAACCGCTGCGCGCCCAGTCGCCCGATGCCCAGCCGCCGCCCGAGGCCAGGGTGGTCACCAGCCATCGCGGCGAGCACACCGTGGCCGCGCCGGACCCTTCGCGCCAGGCCGATCCCAGCCTGTTGCCGCAGGGCGAGGAGCGGATCGAGCGCGACATGGAGATGGCCCGCCTGGCCGCCGAGATCCACCTGCGCTCGGAGCAGTACGCCAAGCGCCCCAAGCGCAAATTCGTGTCCGCCAGTACCCAGGAGTACGCCTACGCCGCCTACCTGCGCCAATGGGTGGACCGGGTGGAGCGGATCGGCAACCTGAACTATCCGGATGAAGCCCGGCGCCGGCGCCTGGCCGGCGAGCTGGTAATCAGTGTGGCGATCCGCCGCGACGGATCGGTGGAGAGCGCGCAGGTGATCCGCTCCAGCGGCATCCATCTGCTGGACGACGCCGCGCTGCGGATTGCCCAGCTGGCCGAACCCTACCCGCCCCTGCCGGCCACGGAGGAGAACATCGATGTCCTCCACGTGACCCGCACCTGGCAGTTCCTGCCGGCCGGCACTCTGGTCGACAGCTGAACCCGGGTCCCGGGTTTTCGCAGCGGACGATCCGCCCTGCTCAGCGGGCGGCGTGCAGGGCCCGCTGCTGGTCGAGCGTCAGGGCCACGTTGTCACGCAGGTAGGCGGGCTCCACCAGCTCCGGCGGCACCTGCTCGCCGCGTGCCCATGCAAGGGCCGCGAGCCGGGCGAGATCGCCAGCGCCCGGCAGCGCGCCGGCATCAACGCTGGACAAGGCCGCGCCGAGCCTGGACTGCAGCACGCCCTCCATCGCCCCGAAACCGGTTCCCACGCCCTGCCACGCACCGTCACCGGCGGGCAGCTGCACCGCATCCGGGGCAAGCACGGACTCCGTCCCCAGCGGCTCCACACCCACCGCGGTGCGTTCGAACGCAGCCACGTACACCTCGCCCATGCGCGCATCGATCGCGGCCAGCACCTTGCCCGGCGCCGGGGCACGCATGGCCAGGGCAGCCAGGGTCGACACCGGCAGCATCGGCAGGTCGAGCGCCAGGGCGATCCCCTGGGCCAGGGCGATGCCGAGCCGCACGCCGGTAAACGCCCCCGGCCCGCGACCGACGGCTACCGCGTCCAGCTGCGAGCGCGCCATGCCGGCTTCGGCCAGCAGCGCCTGCGCCCAGGGCAGCGCCAGTTCCGCATGGCGGCGCGGCGCGACCTCGAAGCGCTCCAGCACTTCGCCATCACGCCACAGGGCCACCGAGCAGGCCTCGGTCGATGTTTCAAATGCGATCAGGTTCATTGCAGCGCGCTCATTGCCCGGGGCTCACCAGCCCGGGTTCATTGAAAAAAGCCTCCACCTGGCCCACGTCGCGGGTCACCGCGAAGGGCGGCATGGAGTCCATGAAGACCCGGCCATACCCCTTGCCGGTCAGGCGCGGATCGCACAGCACCAGCACGCCGCGGTCACGCTCGCTGCGGATCAGGCGGCCCACGCCCTGCTTGAGCGCAATCACCGCCTGCGGCAGCTGTTCATCGGTAAAGGGGTTGCCACCCGCGCGCCGGATCGCATCCAGCCGGGCCTCGAACACAGGATCGTCCGGCGCGGCGAAGGGCAGCTTGTCGATCACCACCACGCTCAGCGCATCGCCGGCCACGTCAACGCCCTCGCGGAAGCTGGCCGCGCCCAGCAGCACGCCGTTGCCGGACTCGCGGAAGCGCTGCAGCAGCACGTTGCGCGGCGCCTCGCCCTGCACGAACAGCGGCCACGGCGCATCCGAGGCGCGCAGCAGGGCGGCGGTTTCCCGCAGGGCCCGGTGCGAGGCGAACAGCAGGAACGCGCGCCCGCCGGAGGCGTGCAGCACCGGCAGCACGGCATCGAGCATGGCGCCGCTGAATTCGCGCGCACCCGGCGGCGGCAGGCGCTGGGGCAGATAGCACAGCGCCTGCGCCGGCCAGTCGAACGGGCTCGGCGCCAGCAGCGTGCGCGGCGCCTCCAGTCCCAGGCGACGGGCGATATGGTCAAAGCGCCCATCCACAGCCAGCGTGGCGGAAGTGAACACCCAGGCCGCACGCGACGCTTCCCGATGGGCCCGCAGCGGCCCGGCCACGTCCAGCGGCGTACGCTGCAGGCGGAAACCGCGCGGCGACAGCTCGTACCAGCGCACGGTATCGGCATCGGCCGGAAGCGGCACCGGTTGTATGCCGGCCTGGCCTCCTTGTTCAACCTCAAGCATCTCCACCGCATCCGCGGCTTCTTCGTGCCCGGCATCGACAGGCACCTCGGCCCGCCAGCGGCCAAGCCGGCCAATGGCCTCGACCGCCCGGGCGTGGCAGGCATCCATACCCTGCGCCGCTTCGCGCAGCGGCTCCAGCGCACGTACCAGCTCCCGCAGGCGCGCTTCCAGGACATCAAGGCCCTCACCGACCGAAGCCTCTTCGTCCAGCCGGCGGTGGGTTCCTCGCGGCGGCAGCGGCTCCATCTGTGCGCGCAGCGCCCGCACCGCCTGCTCCAGGGCCTGCGCCGGCGGCTGCAGCACGGCCAGTGCACCCGGCACTTCCTTGCATTCCAGCAGCGCCTCGCGCGCCAGCTCCACCAGCGGCCGTGCGCTCAGCGATTCGCCGAAGAACTGCGCGGCCAGCTCCGGCAGCTGGTGCGCCTCGTCAACCACGAAGGCCTCCGCGCCAGGAAGAATCTCGCCAAAGCCTTCCTGCTTGAGCGCCAGGTCGGCCAGCAGCAGGTGATGGTTGACCACCACCAGGTCCGCTGCCTGGGCCCGCTGGCGGGCCTGGACCACAAAGCATTCGTTCCAGAACGGGCATTCCGTGCCCAGGCAGTTGTCGACCGTGGAGGTGACCATCGGGATCACCGGCGAGCCTTCGGGCAGTGCTTCCAGCTCGGCCAGGTCGCCCATGCGCGTACGTCCGGCCCAGGCCACCACCCGCTGGAACAGCGCGGACTGCGCGCCCACGGTCATGCGCGGCTCGGTCTTGGCCAGCTCAAGACGGTGGTGGCACAGATAGTTGGCGCGCCCCTTCAGCAGCGCGGTGCGCAGGCCGGTCCCCAGTGCATCGCGCACTGCCGGCAGGTCGCGGTGATACAGCTGGTCCTGCAGGGCACGGGTGCCGGTGGACACGATGGTCTTGAGCCCGGACAGCAGCGCCGGCACCAGATAGGCATAGGTCTTGCCCGTGCCGGTGCCGGCCTCGGCCAGCAGGCTGTCACGGCGCTCGAACGCCTCGGCCACCGCCACCGACAGATCCTGCTGCGCCGGCCGGGGCACGAAGCCCGGCAGCGCGGCCGCCAGCGCGCCCTCCGCGCCAAGCGCATCGCGCACCGAAGCGGGCAGCGCGGGCGCTTCCAGCCCGATCACGCCCATGCCGCCATTCCGGCAGCGGCCAGCGCTTCAGCGCAGTGCTGTGCTGATCCCCGCGACATCCTCAATAGCGCTCCGGCCCGCCTACGCGGCACCCTTCGATCTGCGTGCGCGCCGAGGCGGCCCCCTGGGCGTCACCTTCACGCAGGCGCAGCTGTTCCAGCGTGGCCCAGTGCCGCCGGCACAGCGGCCCGACCTGGCTGCCCAGCGCATAGGCGCGCTCGGCGAGGCTGCCGGCCAGGGCGAAATCCTGCTGCAATAGGGCAATCTCGGCCCGCTCCTGCAGCAGGGCCGGATCGGCGGCCACCTCTTCCAGTGCCAGATCCAGCGCGCGCGCCGCGCCGGCCACGTCACCGGCCGCTTCCAGGCGCCCGGCTTCGATGCGCAGGTCTTCGATACGCGGATCACGCAGCGGCTGCACGGCCAGTTCGGGCCCGCCCGCCTCGGCGGCGGCGCGCACCGCGGCCACCATCGCAGCGGGGCCGGCAGCGGGCGGCTGTCCCGCCTGGGTACGGCCCGGGCCGGGCGCGCTGGTGCAGCCGGCAGCCAGCAGCAATGCGCTGCAGGCCAAGGCTGCGGGAATACGGAACGGGAGGATCATGCTCACAGCGGTCACAAAGGTACGGGTTCGGGGGAAGGCGTGCCCTGATCGGCAGGCGGATCACGCGGGGCGGGTTCGTCCAGGCCGAACCAGCTGCGCCAGCCGCGCCGGGCCGGTCGCGATTCGTTTCCACGCGCGCCACCGGTCTGGCCCGGGTCGGCACCGGCCGCATCGGGCAGCCCATGATCGCAGGGCCGGTAGGCCGGTGCGAACCCCGGCACGAAAGCGTACCGGCGCGCCTGCGGACAGTCGGCATCGGCGCTGTGGCCGTTGGCCACCCAACGCCAGTCCAGCCCGCCCTCGCCCACCTCCAGTGGCGCGCTGGGCAGGCGCGCGAACATGTCCGACCACACACGCATGGCGCCGGTGGCGCCGTACAGTCCGGTGGCCTGGTTCTGGTCGTTGCCCACCCACGCCACCGCCAGGTGATCGCCTGTCCAGCCGGCAAACCAGCTGTCGCGGCCGTCGTTGCTGGTGCCGGTTTTGCCCGCCGCCTGCAGGTGGCCCAGCCCGTCGTTCACCAGCTGCCGCGCGGTACCTGAGGTGACGGCACGCTGCAGAGCCAGGGTCACCAGCTTCACCGCCACCGCGTCGCCGGCCTGTGCTTCGGTCACGCTCTCGTCGTAGCGCTTGGCCGTACGGCCGTGTTCATCGATCACGCCGCGCACCATGCGCAGGGTCTGGAACTCGCCGCCAGAAGCCAGGAACTGGTACAGCTGGGCCATCGCGTACGGGCTCTGATCCAGCGAGCCCAGGATCAGCGACGGATTGGGCTCGGCACGGATGCCCGCCAGGGTGCCGATCAGTTCCGCCAGCCGGCGCGGATGGATCTGCATGCCCAGGCGCACCGTGGCCTGGTTATAGGAATTGGACAGCGCATCCATCAGCGGCACCACGCCGTGGCTGCGGTTGTTGGCGTTGGCGGGCGTCCAGCGCTGGCCGTTGGGCAGCACCACGGTCACCGGGGCATCGTCGATCGGGCTGGCCAGCGACCAGTCGCCCGGCAGGGCCAGGGCCAGCAGGTACACGAAGGGTTTGAGCAGCGAGCCGACCGGCCGGTGCGCGTCGATCGCCCGGTTGAAACCATGCTCGGAAGGATCGCGGCTGCCCACCACCGCCAGCACGTCGCCGGTGTGCACATCGGTCAGCACCAGCCCGCCCTGCAGCTCCGGCCGGCTGTCGGTATCCAGCGACGCGATGGTGCGCCGGATCGCGCCCTCCGCGTAGCCCTGGGCTGAAGGTGACATGGCGGTCATGACCCGCATGCCCGCCCCCTGCAACTCGTCGGCCGGATATTCGGTCGCCAGCTGCCGGCGCACCAGGTCCACATAGGCGGGGAAGCGGTTGGCGGCCAGGCTCCCGGGCTGGTCACTCACTCCCAGTGGCGCGGCCAGCGCGCGGCGGTACTCGTCATCCCCGATCAGACCGGTGTCATGCATCTGTCCAAGGGCGAAATCACGCCGTTCGCGCGCGCGCTCCGGGTGGCGGCGCGGGTCGTAGTACGAGGGTCCGCGGATCATCCCCACCAGCAGGGCCACGTGCTCGGTCTCCAGCTCTTCCAGCCAGCGCCCGAACCAGAATTCCGCACCCGCGGCCACGCCGCGGATCTCCTGCGCACCGCGCTGGCCCAGGTACACCTGGTTCAGGTAGGCCTCCATGATCTGGCCCTTGTCGTAGCGCAACTCCAGCAGCAGCGCATAGATGATCTCGTTGAACTTGCGTGACCAGGTCTGCTCGCGCCCGATCCCCAGCACCCCGGAGCGGGCCAGCTGCTGGGTGAGCGTGCTGCCGCCCTGGCGGGTGGAGCGGCTGCGCAGGTTCACCCACGCGGCGCGCATCATGCCGCTCAGGTCGATGCCGTGGTGGCGGGCGAAATCGCGGTCTTCGACGGCCTGCAGCGCGTCGGTGAGCAGCATGGGCACGTCTTCCACCCGCACCAGTCGGCGCTCGTCCTGATTGGCGCCGTACAGGGTGGCGATCCGCGCGGGGTCCAGGCGGGCCTGCTCCAGCGCCTGGCCGTCCACATCCCGCAGCCGGGATACGCGGCCGCCGGACAGGCGCACTTCGACCTGCGAAGGGGCCACGGGGCCGCCCACATCGATGAATCCGCGGCTGGAGATGGTCCAGTCGCCGTCGCTCTCGTGCCAGGTGCCGCCACGCACCCCGTCGCCTTCGCGGTAACCGGCGGCCTGCAATTCATGGCGCAGGGTCTGGGCATCCAGCACCAGTCCGGCCTCCAGCTGCAGCGGGCGGGCGAAGACCCGGGTGGGCTCGCGCCAGCTCCAGGTACCGAACTCCTGCTCCAGCTGCTTGTTCAGGTACAGCGCGTAGGGAATGAGGAATCCAAGCCCCAGACCGATCGCGGCCAGCGCGGCAATCAGCAGCCTGCGCCGCCAGCGGCCGAACGTGCTGTCCGGCCTGTCTTCGTCTTCGTCGTATCTGATTCGGCCCATGGAACCTCGTTCCCGCCATGGCAGGATGTAGGCGGATGCAACAATAGTCGGTCGCGCGCAGTCTATCCCAGCGCCCTGGCAGGCTGTTCCGCGCGCCCCTTTTCAGTCAGCTGGAGTTCCGCACCCATGCCGTTTTCCCTGGCCGACGCGCGTTTCGCGCTCGACCGCACCACGGGCCTGCTGCGACGCGGCCTCAACAGCCTGCGCACCCGCGGCTGGCGCGCCACCTGGCAGCGGGTCACCGCCCAGCTGGGACTGCTGGCGCCGCCGCAAAGGCACGCGCTGTTGAAGGCGGATCACAGCCCGTTCGCCGAGCTCACCGTGCCCTTCGCGCTGGAGCCCAGGGCCAGCATCGTGATCCCGGTCTACAACGAGTTCCCGCACACCCTGGCCTGCCTGCGCGCGATCGCCGCGGCGGCGCCGGCGGCGGACGTCGAAATCGTGGTGGTGGACGACGGTTCCAGCGACGCCACCGCCGCGGCGCTGCCGCAGGTGCAGGGGCTGCGCTATCACCGCCGGGCTGAAAATGGCGGCTTCATCGCCGCCTGCAACGACGGCGCCCGGCTGGCCCGGGGCGAGTACCTGGTGTTCCTGAACAACGACACCGTGCCCCAGCCGGGCTGGCTGGACGCGCTGCTGCGCAGCTTTACCGAACACCCGGGCGTCGGTCTGGTGGGCGCGCAGCTGCTGTATCCGGATGGCCGCCTGCAGGAATCGGGCGGCCGCGTGCTCCGCGACGGTCGCGCCGAAAGCCGCGGCCGCTTTGCCGATCCAGACCATCCGCTGCTGCGCTTCGCCACCGACGTGGACTACTGCTCGGGCGCGGCGCTGACGATCCCGCGGGCGCTGTTCGACGAACTGGGCGGTTTTGACCCCCACTATGCGCCGGCCTATTACGAAGACACCGACCTGGCCTTCCGCGTGCGGGCGGCCGGGCACCGGGTGCTGTGCCAGCCGGATGCGCGGGTGGTGCACGTGGAAGGCGTCAGTGCCGGCACCGATCTGTCTTCCGGCATGAAATCCTCCCAGCTGCGCAACCAGCCGGTATTCGCCGAACGCTGGGCCGCGCAGCTCCAGGCCCACCCCGAGGCCGCCCCGGACCCGCTGCAGCCCGATGACGACGGCAGACCGGTGATCCTGGTGATCGACGCGCTCACCCCGACGCCGGACCGGGATTCAGGCTCGCTGCGGATGGTGAACCTGATGCGGCTGCTGCGTGACGAGGGCGCGCACGTGGTGTTCGTGCCGGCCGACCGCCGCCATGCGGGCAGCGATACCGAACGACTGCAGCGGCTGGGCATCGAAACCTGGTACGCGCCGCACATGGGCCGCATGGCCGCGTGGCTGCGTACCCACGGCCCGCGTTTTTCCAGCGTGATCGCCAGCCGCCACTACGTGGCCGGCAGCCTGCTGCCGCTGCTGCGCGAATACGCGCCCCAGGCCCAGGTGGTGTTCGACAGCGTGGACCTGCACTACCTGCGCGAGCAGCGCGCGGCGGACCTGGCCGGCGATGAAAAACTGCAGCGCGCCGCCGCCCGCACCCGCACCCTGGAACTGGACGTGATGGCCGGCAGCGATGTGACCCTGGTGGTCAGCCCGGCCGAGCGCGACCTGCTGGCCCACGATGCGCCCGGCGTGCGGGTGGAGCTAGTCTCCAACCTGCACCGCATCGCCGGGGCCGGGCTGCCGTTCGAGCAGCGGCGCGACCTGGTGTTCGTGGGCGGCTTCCGCCACCCGCCGAACGTGGACGCGGTGTGCTGGTTCGTGGAGTCGATCTTCCCCACCATCCGCGCGGCCCTGCCGGACGTGCGCTTCCACTGCATCGGCGGCGACGTGGTACCGGAGATCCAGGCCCTGGCCGGGCAGGAAGGCGTGGTGGTGCACGGCTATGTGCCCGACATCACTCCCTACATGGATGGCTGCCGGATCGCGATCGCCCCGCTGCGCTACGGCGCCGGGGTCAAGGGCAAGGTGAACCTGAGCATGGCCCACGGCCAGCCGGTGGTGGCTACCCGCACGGCGGTCGAAGGCATGCAGCTGCGCGATGGCCACGACGTGCTGGTGGCCGAAGATGAGCCGTCGTTCGCCGCCGCCGTGCTGCGCCTGTACCAGGACGCCACCCTGTGGATGGAGCTGAGCATCCACGGACATGAAAACATTGAACGGCACTTCTCGCCCGAGGCCGCCCGCGCCACCGTCCGGGCAGTGTTCTTCGACCGCCGCGCTCCCAGCTAGCCCATCCGCCTAGCGCGACGGCGAGGCGGACGCGGTGCGCAGGCGCTGCGCGAACTCGGCCAGGCCGGGCACCGACGGGTCGATCGCGCGGGCGGATTCCAGCGCTCCCTCCGCCCCGGGCAGGTTGCCGGCACCCAGACGCTCGTCACCGATCGCCAGCCAGCGCTGCGCCAGGCGGCGCCGGGCTTCGATCAGCGCATGCCGGTCATCGGCCAGCGCCACGCGCACATCAAGGCAGGCGTTGGCGCGGCCGAGACTGTTGGCGCGCAGTTCGCGTTCAAAGCACCCGGTGGCAGCAGCCAGCAGCTGCCCGCTGGCCTCCAGCACCCGGGGGTCATCCGGCCCCAGGCTGCGCGCCGCGCGCAGCTTGTCGAAGGCGCTCTCTCCCGGTGGGCTGAGCAGGTCGCCGCGACCCTGCGCGGCGGCGGCTTCTTCCAGCAGCGCCGTCACCTGCCGCTGGCGTTCGGCCGGGGTCTGCGCCGGATCCAGCTGCACCTGGCGAACGCGTGCTGCCTCCACGCGTTCGGCCAGACCCCGCACCTCGGCGTCCACCGGAGCCAGCTCCCGGGCCATGGCCAGCGCCGCATCGGCATCGGCAAAACGGAAGTCGGCGGCCAGGCGCACCGCCCGGCGCGCATGCGCTACGCCGGCCTGGACCAGCCCGTCAGCCGCCTGTTCGTCGGCGGGATCCATCTCCAGCAGGGCGCGGTAACGCTGCGCGGCCTGTTCCAGGTGCCCCGCCTCCAGATCCGCCGCCGCGCGGGCCAGGGTGGCATCGCGCTCCTCGGTCAGCCGCGCGCGGGTGTCGGGCAAATCAACGTGGCCGGGATCGAACTCCGCGGCCGCGCCGATCATTGCCGCAGCTTCGGCCAGCGCACCGCTGCGCAGCGCTGCCCGGGCCTGCTGCAGCAGCTCGGCCACCGCATCGTCGCGGCCGCGAAGGGCCTGCAGGTGTTCGGGATCCAGGCGCAGGATCCGGCTGTAGAGCGGCAGGGCCGCATCCGCCTCCGCGTACAGCCGCCCCTGCTCGTGGGCACGGGCGGCGCTTGCCCACAGCTGGTCCAGCCCGGCGCCTTCCGCCTCGCGCGCGCGCAGGGCATCGGCCACCTGCTGCACGTCAGCGCGCGGGGCGGACAGCGCCCGCGCCAGGTCCAGCGCTCCGTGCGCCTGCAGGTAGTTGCCGGCTGCGGTCTCGCGACGGGCCTGTTCCAGCGCCGCGTGGGCCACCGCCGCCAATCCCTGGCGCGGCTCCGGGCGGTCCGGATCCATGGCCAGGGCGGCTTCGTACAGTTCGCGCGCACCGCTGCCATCGGCGTCACTGAGATGGCCCTGGGCCAACGCAGCATCGGCCTGGCGCAGCGCCTCCTGGGCGGAGTTGCGCGGCCACAGCAGTTCGGCCAGCGGCTGGCGCAGCACCAGCAGCGCCACCAGCAGCAGGGCCACGGCCGCTGCAATCCAGCGCCAATGTGATTGCAGGGCACCCGCATGGGTGCCGGCGCCGGAAACGGCGGTGGAGGGATCGGGCTTGCGCGGGCTGCTCACCCGCAAAGCATAGGGGACCGCGCCGGACCGTGACGTGACCGCGCCGCGGCGCTCACGGCCGGTAGGCGCGCTCCACCCCCGGAACGGCCTCCATCTTGCCCAGCAGGCGGGAGAGCTGGCCGAAGTCCTGCACGCGCACGTGCAGGTGCAGGCGGACCCGGCCGGACCCTCCCAGGCGCTCGCTGTTGATGGCCTGCACGTGCGCATCTTCCTGGGCAATCAGGTTGGACACATCCTTGAGCAGGTAGCGGCGGTCCACGCCCTCGACCACGATCGCCGCCTCGTGCGCGCCATCGGCATTGCCCCACTCCACCGGCAGGGCCCGGCGCGGCTCACGCGCAACCAGGCGCAAATAGGCCGCGCAGTCGGAGCGATGCACGCTGACCCCGCGTCCACGGGTGAGGTAACCGCCGATCTGCTCGCCCGGCAGCGGCCGGCAGCATCCGGCCACCTGCACCAACAGGTTGTCCACGCCCACCACGCTGAACTCGGCGCTGGCGCGGGGCTTGCGCCGCGGTGGCCGCCGGGTGGGCGGCTCCGGCTCGTCGCCACGGCGCTGCTCGGCCTCGTGCTCGAGCAGCGCGCGGGCCACCTGATGCGGCCCCACATCACCCAGCGCCACCTGCACGTACAGGTCTTCGATGGTGGTCGCGCGGAACTTGCGCAGCGCCGGTGCCGGGTCGCTCTGTTGCAGGCCCAGGCGCTTGAATTCGCGATCCAGCAGCTCGCGCCCGTCCTGTTCGTTGCGGGCCCGGTCCAGTTTGTGGAACCAGTGGCGCACCTTCTCCCGCGAGCGGGCGCTGGCCAGGTAGCCGTTGGTCGCCTGCAGCCAGTCGCGCCGGGGCTCGGCGGTCTTGCCAGTGAGGATCTCCACCCGGTCGCCGCTGGCCAGCGCATGGGTCAGCGGCACGATCCGGCCGTTGACCTTGGCCCCGCGGCAGCGGTGCCCGACCATGGTGTGCACGTGGTAGGCGAAGTCCAGCGGCGTGGCCCCGCTGGGCAGATCGATCACCTCGCCCATGGGGGTCAGCGTGTAGATGCGATCTTCCACCAGTTCGGTATCCAGGGCGCTGGCCAGCGAGGCATCGCCGCCCTCCTGGTGTGAATCCAGCAGCCGCCGCATCCACTCGATCTTGCGCTCCAGCGCCGCATCGCCCGAGCCGCCCTCCTTGTAGCGCCAGTGCGCGGCCACCCCGAGCTCGGCCTGCTCATGCATTTCGTGGGTGCGGATCTGCACTTCCAGCGTCTTGCCCTGCGGGCCGACCACGGCGGTGTGCAGCGAGCGGTAGTCATTGCGCTTGGGCCGGGCGATGTAGTCGTCGAACTCGCTGGGAATGGGAGTCCACAGCGCGTGCACCACGCCCAGGGCCGCATAGCAGGCCGGAATATCGTCCACCAGCACGCGCACGGCACGCAGATCGTAGAGCTCGCCGAAGGGAATATCCTTGGCCCGCATCTTCTTCCAGATGCTGTAGATGTGCTTGGGCCGTCCGGCAATCTCACCGCGCACACCCTGCGCGGCCAGTGCATCGGCCAGCTCCTGCTGCACCTGTTCGATGAAGCGCTCGCGGGCGCTGCGCTTGTCGGCCAGCAACGCCGCGATGCGGCGGTAGGTCTCCGGCTCCAGATGGCGGAACGCCAGGTCTTCCAGTTCCCACTTGAGCTGCCAGATGCCCAGCCGGTTGGCCAGCGGAGCATGGATGTCACGGGTCAGCCTGGCCAGCGCAATGCGCTCCGCCTCCGGTGCCTTGGCCGCCACGCGCATCCGCGCCAGCTGCTGGGCCAG
Source organism: Candidatus Luteimonas excrementigallinarum (assembly GCA_019115725.1). GTDB lineage: Bacteria > Pseudomonadota > Gammaproteobacteria > Xanthomonadales > Xanthomonadaceae > Luteimonas > Luteimonas excrementigallinarum. The sequence goes on along the minus strand of DXCY01000201.1, from coordinate 422 downwards.
CAGGATCGGCACCACCCGCAGATCGCGCACGATGGCCAGCAGCAACCGGCGCAGGCCCTCCTGGTTGCCGCTGCCGCCGCGCTCGGCGTGCAGGTCCCACACCTGGCCGCTGGCCTGCAGGCCATCGACCAGCGCATGGACCCGCGGGTGCTTCTTCTCCAACGACGCCATCAACGGCGCCGCCCAGTCACCGGTGGCGAACACCACCGCGGCACCCATCATCTCGGCATCCGCATCGAGACGACTCAACGATTCCAGCGTGTCCGCGAGCAGGGGCAGCGGCTCCCGCAGGACGATGGCCTCATGCCCCGACCCGGCATGGGCGTCGAGCAGCGCGCGCAGAGAAGGATCGAGCGCGGCCGTTTCCGGCAGCCTGAAAAGAGCCTGCAGCGATACGCTGGCGTGGGACACCGCCTGACCAG
>DXCY01000018.1 GCA_019115725.1 Candidatus Luteimonas excrementigallinarum | reverse complement strand
CGACCCGGACCCGGGCCCTTGATGCGCACTTCCAGCGACTTCAGGCCGTAGTCCAGAGCGGCCTTGCCGGCCCTCTCTGCTGCCACCTGGGCCGCGAACGGGGTCGACTTGCGCGAGCCGCGGAACCCCGAGCCGCCCGAAGTCGCCCAGGACAGTGCATTGCCCTGGCGGTCGGTGATGGTCACGATCGTGTTGTTGAACGAAGCGTGGACGTGGGCGACGCCGTCGGTGACGACGCGCTTGATCTTCTTCCGGGTCTTGGCTGCCGGCTTTGCCATGGCGATTCCTTACTTCCTGATCGGCTTGCGCGGGCCCTTGCGGGTACGCGCGTTGGTGCGGGTGCGCTGGCCGCGCAGGGGAAGGCCGCGGCGATGGCGCAGGCCGCGATAGCTGCCCAGGTCCATCAGACGCTTGATCGACATACCAATTTCACGACGGAGGTCACCCTCCACCACGAACTTGCCGACTTCGGCGCGCAGACGCTCGACTTCCGGCTCGGACAGATCCACGATGCGGGTCGTCTCATCGACGCCGGCCGCACTGCAGACCTGCCTGGAACGGGTACGGCCAATGCCGTAGATACTCTGGAGCCCAACCCAGACATGCTTCTGGGCGGGCAGGTTGACGCCAGCAATACGCGCCATTACGCGGTCTCCAAACTGGTTTGACTGTCCGGACAACGCGCAAACGGCACGCACCCGGCAGAGTGAACAAGAAATTGTATCAGGATCTCGGCTTTTCAGGAAGCCCCCGGCTGAAAAAGCCCGCGGACTCCGGCATGGGGAGTGTGCCCATGCTCCAGCGACGGACCTGCGCTGTACCGGACGGGGATCGAATCCCGCCCGGCCGCCCCACCCACCCAGTGGGGACTGGCACCGGCCCACCCGTGCGCGAGATCGCCGCCCGGGTCGCCCATCAAGGATCCGGGCGCTACGTCCCGGGATCCATGCGGCCCTGCGGGGCCGCGTTCGTTTTTCCTGCCGGTCCAGCAGTGTGGCCGCTGGACCGCGGCGGGCCGGAGCCCGCCTTGTTCATTGCCTCACCGGACCAGGTCCGGATCAGCGCCTGCCGCCGCCCTTGAGGTTGGCCTTCTTGAGCAGGCTTTCATACTGGTGCGACATCAGGTGCGCCTGGATCTGGGAGATGAAGTCCATCACCACCACCACCACGATCAGGAGCGAAGTACCGCCAAAGTAGAACGACGCATTGAGCTCGGTGCGCATGAACTCCGGCAGCAGACAGACGATGACCAGATAGGTCGCGCCCGCTGCGGTCAGCCGGGTCAGCACCCCGTCCACGTATTCCGCCGTCGCCTTGCCCGGACGGATGCCGGGAATCAAGGCACCGGACTTCTTCAGGTTGTCGGCGGTTTCCTGGCTGTTGAACACCAGCGCCGTGTAGAAGAAGGTGAAGCCCGCGATCAGCCCACCGTAGAGCAGGATGTAGAGCGGCTGGCCCGGGGACAGCGCCTGCGCCGCCCGCTGCAGCCACAGCGCCGAACCCGCCTGGCCGAACCAGGTGGACACGGTAGCCGGGAACATGATGATCGACGATGCGAAGATGGCCGGAATCACGCCCGCCATGTTCAGCTTCAGCGGCAGGAACGAGCTCTGGTTCTGGTAGGCGTTGCGGCCGCCCTGACGACGGGCGTAGTTGACCGTGATCCGGCGCTGGCCACGCTCGACGAACACCACGAAGAACGTGAAGGCCATCACGATGGCCGCGATCATGATCACCGCGATCGGGCTCATGTCACCGTTGCGCGCCTGCTCCAGCGTGGTGAAGATCGCACCCGGCAGACCGGCCACGATGCCGGCGAAGATGATCAGCGACACACCGTTGCCGATGCCCCGTTCGGTCACCTGCTCACCCAGCCACACCAGGAACATGGTGCCCGCGGTGAGCGCCACGATGGCGGTCAGCACGAAACCCATGCCCGGCGAATACACCACGTTCAGGCCCGCACCGGCGCCCGAGCTCTGCAGTGCCACGGCGATACCGGCCGACTGGAAGATCGCCAGCGGGATGGCGCCAAGGCGCGACCACTGGGTGATCTTGCGACGGCCGGATTCGCCCTCGCGCTGGATCGCCTTCAGGCTCGGCACGATCTGCACCATCAACTGCATGACGATCGAGGCCGAGATGTAGGGGATCACGTTCAGCGCAAACAGGCTGAAGCGCTCCAGGGCGCCACCGGAGAACATGTTGAACATGTCCACGATGGTGCCCTGCTGCTGTTCCATCAGGCGCAGCATCGCGTCCGGGTTGACGCCCGGCACCGGGATATAGCACCCGATGCGGTACACCAGCAGCGCACCGGCCACGAACAGCAGACGCTGCCGCAGCTCGGTGAACTTGCCCAGGCCTGCGCCCAGGCCACCCATGGCGCCAGCGCTACGCGACATCAGGCTTCCTCAATGCTGCCGCCGGCGGCTTCGATCGCCGCGCGGGCACCGGCCGTGGCCAGCACGCCCTTGAGCACGAGCTTCTTCGTCACGTCGCCCTTCTTCACGATCTTGGCGCGCTTGGCGGTCGTCGGCACCAGCTTCGCGGCACGCAGTGCCTTGAAGTCGATGTCGCCTTCCAGCTTGTCCAGCTCGTACAGGAACACCTCGGCGGTGTCGCCGGCGATCCGCGAACGGAAGCCGATCTTCGGCAGGCGCTTGCGCAGCGGCATCTGGCCGCCTTCGAAGCCGGCCTTGATCTTGCCCTTGCCCGAACGTGCAAACGTACCCTTGTGGCCGCGGCCGGCGGTCTTGCCCAGGCCCGAACCAATACCGCGGCCGACGCGTACGCGCTCGGTGCGGGCGCCCTCTGCGGGCTTGATGTCATTCAGTCGCATTGTCGATTACTCCTCGACCCGGACCAGGTAATGGACCTTGTTGATCAGGCCCCGCACCTGCGGGCTGTCCTTCAGTTCGCGGACATCGTTGATCTTGCTCAGTCCCAGCGCACGTACCGACAGGCGGTGACGGCCCTGGGTGCCCTGCAGGCCCTTGACCAGGCGCACCTTGACGGTGCCGCCGGTGGCTTCGTTCTTAGCCATGGAGAAGTTCCTCCACCTTCTTGCCGCGCTTGGCCGCGATCTTGCCGGGCGAATGCATGGACTGCAGGCCCTTGATCGTGGCGCGCACCAGGTTGATCGGATTGCGCGAGCCGACCGCCTTGGCCAGCACGTCCTTCACACCCACCGCCTCGAGCACGGCGCGCATGGCACCGCCAGCGATTACGCCGGTACCTTCGGAAGCCGGCTGCATGAACACGCGGGCCGCGCCGTGGTTGGCGTTGACCGTGTGCCACAGGGTGGAACCGTTGAGCTCGATGGTGCTCATGCCCTTGCGGGCGGCTTCCATCGACTTCTGGATGGCCAGCGGCACTTCGCGGGCCTTGCCGTAGCCGAAACCGATCCGGCCCTCGCCATCGCCGACTACGGTCAGCGCGGTGAAGGTGAACTGGCGACCGCCCTTCACGGTCTTGGCCACGCGGTTGACGGTGATCAGCTTTTCGATCATGCCGTCATCGATTTCCTCGCGATCGCGACGATTACGGTCGCGGCCGCGCGGGGAGCGTTCTTCTGCCATCTTTCTTTGCCTTTGTCAGTATCGGGAATGTACGGCTCGTGCCGCTTGTTGTTGGGTGCTGGTGCTGTGTTCCGTTTTGCCGCACAGAAGGCGACTGACGTCCGGTGCATATCCGTACCGGCGGAGGGTAAAGGCCCGGATCACGCTTGATGCAGCGCTGTTCCGGTAGCGCCCTGCCCCGGCCGAAAGCCGGGACGGGAAATCGCGAACCCGCAATAATACGCCAATGGAGTCTGTCGTGACAGACCCCGACCGGCAGGAGATGCCTCCTGCCGGCGGTTTTCCTGAATCAGAACTGCAGGCCGCCCTCACGGGCCGCGTCTGCCAGGGCCTTGACGCGGCCGTGGTAGCGGTAACCCGAGCGGTCGAACGCAACCTTCTCGATGCCGGCAGCCTTTGCCTTTTCGGCGATGGCCTTGCCCACCTTGGTGGCGGCTTCGATGTTGTTCAGGGTCTTCAGGCCGTCACGCACGTCGGCCTGGGTGGTGTTGGCGGCTGCCAGCACCTTCGAGCCGTCGGCGGTGAACACCTGGGCGTACAGGTGCTGGCCGGTGCGCAGCACCGACAGGCGCGGCACCTCGAGTTCGCGGATGCGGGCGCGCGTGGAACGGGCGCGACGCAGGCGGGCTTTATTCTTGTCCATAGCTGTGTCTTCTCAGTGGGAAGCGGATCGGCGCGGAGGATATCCGCTTAGGCCTTCTTGGCTTCCTTGCGGATGATTTGCTCACCGGCGTACTTCACGCCCTTGCCCTTGTAGGGCTCCGGCGGACGGTATCCACGGATCTTTGCGGCAACCTGGCCCACCTGCTGCTTGTCAGCACCGGCCACCAGCACTTCGGTCTGGGTCGGGGTGGTGATGGTGATGCCTTCCGGGATCGGGAACAGCACCGGGTGCGAAAAGCCCAGGGTCAGGTTCAGTTCCTTGCCCTGCACAACAGCACGGTAGCCCACGCCGACCAGCTCGAGCTTGCGCTCGAAACCTTCCGACACGCCGTGCACCATGTTGCCCAGGATCGAGCGGATGGTGCCGGTGATGGCCATGTAGCTGGGCTCGACCGGAGCAAGAACGATGTTGCCGTCCTCGATCTTGATGTCGATGCCTTCCGGACGGGCTACGGACAGGGCGCCCTTCGGGCCCTTCACGCTGAGCGTGTCGTCCTGGATGTTCAGGTCAACGCCCTTGGGCAGGGGAATCGGCTTCTTGGCAATACGGGACATTCTGGTTTCTCCGTCAGGCCACGAAGCACAGGACTTCACCGCCGACGCCCTGCTGGCGCGCCTGCGCATCGGTCATGATGCCCCTGGAGGTGGAAATGATGGCGATGCCCAGGCCGTTGAGCACCTTCGGCAGGTCGTCCTTGCCGCGGTACTGGCGCAGGCCGGACCGCGAGAAGCGCTGCATGTGCTCGATGACCGGACGGCCTTCGTAGTACTTGAGTTCGATCTCGATATCGGCTTTCGGGCCGGTCTCGATCACGCGCCAATCGGTGATGTAGCCTTCGTCCTTGAGGACTTTGGCAATGGCAGCCTTCACTTTGGATGAGGGCATTTTCACCGCCGGCTTGCCAACCGCTGCCGCATTGCGCATGCGGGTCAGCATGTCGGCGATTGGATCAGTCATGCTCATATCAGTTTACCTGCATCGATATCCGTAAGGATTTTTTGGGTTTACCAGGACGCTTTGCGCAGACCCGGTACGTCGCCACGCATGGTGGCCTCGCGCAGCTTGTTACGGCCCAGGCCGAACTTGCTGTACACCGAACGCGGCCGGCCGGTCAGGGCGCAGCGGCTGGTCTGGCGCGACGGAGAGGAATCACGCGGCAGCTTCTGCAGCTTGGCCACGGCATCCATCTTCTCGTCGTAGTCGGCGGTCTGGCTGGAGATGATCTTCTTCAGCTCTTCGCGCTTGGCGGCGTACTTCTCCGCCAGCTTGGCCCGCTTGACTTCGCGGTTGACCATTGATTTCTTTGCCATAGTTGACTCTCTTCCTCAGCGGAACGGGAAGCGGAAGGCCTCGAGCAGGGCCTTGGCCTCCTCGTTGGTCTTCGCAGTGGTGGTGATGGCGATATCCATGCCGCGGACCGCGTCAACCTGGTCGAAGTCGATCTCCGGGAAGATGATCTGCTCCTTCACGCCCATGTTGAAGTTGCCGCGCCCGTCGAACGAACGCGCCGACACACCGCGGAAGTCGCGAACGCGCGGCAGCGACACGTTGATCAGGCGGTCGAGGAACTCGTACATCCGCTGGCGACGCAGGGTCACCTTGCAGCCGATCGGCCAGCCGTCACGGATCTTGAACGAGGCCACGGACACGCGCGACTTGGTCACCACCGGCTTCTGGCCGGAGACACGGGCCATGTCGGCGGTTGCGTTTTCCAGCACCTTCTTGTTGGTGGCAGCCTCGCCCACGCCCATGTTGAGCGTGATCTTGGACACCTTCGGAACCTGCATCGGATTGGTGTAGCCGAACTGCTTCATCAGCTTCGGCATCACTTCTTCCTGGTAGAACTTTTCCAGACGGCTCATTTCTTCATTCCTCAAGCGTCGAGCGCTTCACCACTGGAGCGGAACACCCGGATCCGGCGTCCATCCTCCAGCACCTTGATACCGATGCGCTCGCCCTTGCCGGTGGCAGGATTGAACGGCATCACGTTGGACACGTGGATCGGCGCTTCGCGCTCGATGATCCCGCCCGGCTGCCCGGCCTGCGGGTTGGGCTTGGTGTGGCGCTTGACGATATTGACGTTGGAAACGATCACACGATCGCCGTCCACGCGCACCACATCGCCGCGCTTGCCCTTGTCCTTGCCGGCGACCACGATGACCTGGTCGCCCTTCTTGATACGGTTGATAGCCATTATTCCTGTCCTCCGCTCACAGCACTTCGGGTGCGAGCGAGACGATCTTCATGAACTTCTCGGAACGCAGTTCGCGCGTGACCGGCCCGAAGATACGGGTGCCGATCGGCTCGTGCTTGGCGTTCAACAGCACCGCTGCGTTGCCGTCGAAACGGATCAGCGAGCCATCGGCACGGCGCACGCCCTTGCGGGTACGCACGACTACGGCGTTGTACACCTCGCCCTTCTTGACGCGACCACGGGGGATGGCGTCCTTGACCGACACCTTGATGATGTCGCCGATCGCGGCGTAGCGGCGCTTGGAGCCGCCGAGCACCTTGATGCACATCACTTCCTTGGCGCCGGAGTTGTCGGCCACGTCGAGGCGGCTTTCGGTCTGGATCATGTCAGCGCTCCTTCTTACTCGGCCGCGCGCGAGACGATCTCGACCACGCGCCAGTTCTTGGTCTTGGACATCGGCGCGATCTCCACCACGCGGACGGTATCGCCCTCGTTGCAGGAGTTGTCGGCGTCGTGGGCGTGCAGCTTGG
>DXCY01000200.1 GCA_019115725.1 Candidatus Luteimonas excrementigallinarum | reverse complement strand
CCAGCAGGGCCAGGTAGGCGCTGCGGCGCAGAATGTTATGCAGCAGCGCCAGCAGCCGGCGCACCGCCTGCAGCGGGCGGTCGGCCGGGGCGCTGGCCTGCAGCAGCACCGGCATCACCCGGTCCAGGCGTGCGCGGGTGGCATCGGACAGTTCGCGCACGCTGGGCGAGCGGGCGAAGTCGCGCAGCGCGGCATCCACGTTGCCGGCATCGGCAAACCCGGCCGCGGCCAGCGTGCCCGCTTCGCCGCCCTCGGGCAGCGCCCGCCAGTAGCCGGCAATGTCACCATCCACCGCCGGTTGCTCGCTGCGCTGGGCCAGCAGGGCGTCGAACTCATCGCCTACCAGCACGCGGTGTAACTGCAGCTCGGCTTCCAGCGCTGCCCAGTCGGCATGGCCGAGGCCGCGCGCAATGCGCAGCCGGTCCAGCGGTGCGGCGGGAACGGCATGGACCTGGGCATCGCGCAGCATCTGCAGGCGGTTTTCCAGCCGCCTCAGGAACCGGTAGGCCCGACCCAGGTCGCGGGCGCTGTCTTCGGGAATATGCCGGGCGGCAGCCAGGGCGCGCAGGGCCGGCTCCAGCCGCGGCTCGCGCAGGGCCGGCTCGCGGCCGCCGCGGATCAGCTGCAGCACCTGGGCCAGGAACTCGATCTCGCGGATCCCGCCCGGCCCGCGCTTGATGTCATCGGCCAGCTCCTTGCGGGCGACTTCCGCGGCGATCGAGGCCTTCATCGCGCGCAGGCCGTCCAGCGCGCCGTAATCGAGGTACCGGCGGTAGACGAACGGGCGCAGCTGATCCAGGAATCCCCGCCCCGCGGCAAGGTCGCCCGCTACCGGCCGCGCCTTCTGCCAGGCATAGCGCTCCCAGTCGCGGCCTTCGCTCTGGAAGTACTGCTCCATGGCGGCGAAGCTGAGCACCACCCGCCCCGCGCCGCCGAAGGGGCGCAGGCGCAGGTCCACCCGATGGCAGAAGCCGTCGGCGGTGGTGTCATCCAGCAACCGGGCCAGCGCCTGGCCGAGCTTGGCGAAGTACTGCTCCGCCGCCAGCGGGCGCGCGCCGTCGCTCTCGCCGGCGCGGGGGTAGGCATAGACCAGGTCGACATCGGAACTGAAGTTCAGCTCCTGCCCACCAAGCTTGCCGAGCGCGAACACCACCAGCCGCACGTGCCCACCCGCGCCATCGCGGACCCGGCCGTGACGGGCGGCGAATGCCTCCTCCAGCGCATCATGGGCCAGCTGCAGGCAGTGCTCGGCCAGCCGGGTACTGCCGGCCAGGGTGGCGTCGAGGTCATCCAGGCCAAGCACATCACGCCACACCAGCCGGGTGGACTCGGCCTGGCGGTACATGCGCAGCTGACGTGGCCAGTGCGCGTCCTCACCGGCCGGCAGCGTGGGTGGCGGAAGGGGATCGGGGCCGTCCGTTTCAAGCAGGTGCAGGGTCAGCGCCGGCTGACGCTCCAGCGTGTCGATGGCGAAATCGCTGGCGATCGCCACGCGCTGCAGGCGCTCCAGATTGACCGGCAGTTCCAGCACCTGGGCGCTGCTGCCGAGGGCGCGGCGCAGGCGTTCGAGGGCGCGGGCCGTGAGCGGCTCCAGCTGTGCGGGCGAGGCGGCGTCATGCATGGGGCCATTGTGGCACTGGGGGCAGGGGCTGCATGGAGCAAAGAAGGGTCTTCTCCCAAGTCCGAGGCTGCTTCTTCGATTTACCTCGCTGTGAGCTGACTGGCCCCGCCGCGGCCGGGAGGCCTCTGCGCTCCATGTCCCCCGGCCTGCGCCTGCGGCTACGGCCTCCTCCTTTACTTACGCGCAAAGGCCTCCCGGCCACGACGGGGCTCGGCTCCGGATGCCGGTCACGCCTGCGCTGTGCTTTCCGCTCCCGTAGGTCGGGGCTACGTCCCCGACGCCCCGCGGAACACGTACTCCCCGCGTTCGCCGTGAGCCAGGCATTCCCCTGCCACGAAGTCTCGAGCGCCGGGTGGGGCGCCCTTCAGGCGTAAGTAAAGGAGGAGGTGGCGGCCGCCGGCCGACGCCGGGGGACATGGAGCCTGAAGGGTGCCCCCCGCCCGGGGCCCCGGCGGCTGATCAACGTGCGCCTTCCCTTGATTGGGAGATGAACCAAAAAAAAGCCCGCTACCGGAATCCGGTAGCGGGCTTTTGCTCCCTCCCCCACGTCGGGTGCAGGTCAATCGTGAAGGAAAGGTTATGCAGTTTGCACGCTGCAGTGCAAAACAGCACTTGCGAGTACACAAACTTTGTGGCCCATTCAGCCGCCTCCGGGGAGCATCCTTTCCACCGCGTCGGCCAGCAGCGACGCGGCCTGCGGACGACCCAGCGCCGCCGCAGCGCGGGCGGCATCAGGGAGCATCGTGGGCGAGGCGAACAGCTCGCGCAGCAGCGCCGCCAGCGATTCCGGCGTCAGCGCCGGCTCAGGGCGGCACCAGCCCACGCCTGCATCAGCCAGGGTGTCGGCATTGCGGCGCTGCTCTTCGCGCGAGCCGCCGTGCGGGATCGGCACGAAGATCGCCGGCCGTCCCACCACCAACAGGTCGGCGGCGGTGGTGGCCCCGGCCCGGGCAATCAGCAGGTGCGCATCGGCCAGCCGCGCGCCCATGTCTTCGAAGAACGGCTGCACCTGGGCGGAGATCCCCGCTTCGGCAAGGCTGGCGGCAATCTGCCCGGCATCGTCACCCTTGTACTGCAGCGACACCTGCAGGCGACGGCGCAGGCTTTCATCCAGCGCCAGCAGCGCCGGCGGCACCACCCGGCCGAATACCGCCGCGCTCTGACTGCCGCCCACCACCAGTAGCCGCAGCGGCTGGTCTGGACCAAACGGCGGATAGTCCGCACGCGCCTCCAGGATCGAGCGCCGCACCGGGTTGCCGGTGTGGAACACGCGGGCCGGATCAAAGGTCTCCAGCCCGGCCACCTGCGGAAACGAGGTGGCCACGCCGGCGGCCAGGCGCAGCAGCTGGCGGTTGGCCATGCTCAGGCGCGTGGCCTGTTCGTGCAGCAGCAGCGGCAGGCCCAGCGAGCGCGCCGCCAGCGCCGGAGCAAAGCTCGGATAGCCGCCAAAGCCCACCATCAGCCGGGCGCGCCTGCGGGCCAGGTCACGCCGCGCCTGCAGCGTGGCCCGGCCAATGACCGCCGCCGCCTGCAGCTTGCCGCCGATGCCGCCGGCCAGCGAGCGCGCCGGCAGCACCACGTGTTCGATCCCTTCCAGCGCCGCGGTATAGGCCGCGCCGCGGCGCTCGGTGTGGATCACCACCGCGTGCCCGCGCGCCATCAATTCGCGCGCCAGGGCCTCGGCCGGAAACAGGTGTCCGCCGGTGCCGCCGGCGGCCAGGGCGATCGCGCCGCCGTGGGAAGAACGGGTGGAACCGGTCATTGCTGCTCGCTGCTGCGGGGGAAAGCGACTATAGCCGCGCCCGCCGCCAGCGTCAGCGCAGCAGGTGCGGGCGCGACTGGTACCACTGGCGCGCATTGCGCAGGTGCAGCTGGCGCTCCTCGCCGTCCAGCTCCAGGCCCACGCCGAACCGGCCCCAGCGCGCGTACAGATCGCCCCGGTGGCGCGACCCGCGCAGGCGCAGCCGCGCATCCACGTGGAAACGGTCGTTGTGGGCATGGGCCCGGTCGAGCACGAAGGTGTCGTCCTGCCACTGCACCACGCCGGTGACCTCGGCCTGGCCGGCATCCACGATGCGGCTGATCCAGCGCGGGTAGTCACCGCGCGTGGCGAACAGGGCCAGCAGGAAATCAACGTCGCGCACCTGGGCGCGCACGTTGCCGCGCAGGCGCGGGGGCGCATCCTGCCCCAGCACCATGCGCCCGTCGGCCACAGACACATTGGCCCACCAGCCCGACCGCGCCTGGCCGTCACTGCCGGAGAAGGCGGCATTGCGCAGGCGCAGGGTGGACCCACCGAGGGCGAACTCGCCGTCGGCCAGGTCGGCGCCCTGCAGGCGCGCATCAATCACCACGTCACCGCGCAGGTCCAGCCCGGCGAAGGCGACCCGTGCGCCGCGCCCGTCCACCTGCAGGCGGCCATCGCCGGCCCGGCCGTCGGCGCCGATGCGCAGCTCGCCCGAAGTACGCCCATGTCCACCCAGGAAGCGCACCTGGCCCGCCGGCAGGTAGCGGTTGTAGGCACGCAGGTCCGGCACCAGCGCGTCGGTGAAACGCAGCTGGGCCTCGGCGCTGTCCTGCATCCGCGCCAGCTCGCCGGCGGCCTGCACCTCCAGGTGCAGATCACTGCCGGTAACGTAGGCCGCCGCGCCTTCCTCGTCCGGGGCAATATCGAACGCGTCCATGGCCAGCGCCAGGCGCGAGCGCAACGCTCCGCCCTCACGCCCTTCTTCGCGTGCGATGGCGCCCTCGGCGCGGGCGCGACCGGAGAAGCGCTGCCCGGCCACGGCCACTACCGCGGCCACCTCCGGCACCTCCACCCGGCTGCCCGCCTCCAGCCGCCCCTCGGCAATCGTCAGGTCGGCGCGGACCGCGCCGTGCCCCTCCAGTTCCAGCAGCCCCTCGGGCGCCACCAGGTTCGCCAGCCAGCCCAGCGAGGAGAAGTGCCAGTCGGTACGCAGCGTCCCGGAGGCGCCGGCCAGGCGCGTGCGCCAGTCGGCCAATGGCAGCCGGTTGCCGGCAATACGCAGGTCGGCATCCAGCATCAGCGGTGCGTCGCTGACGCCTGCATCGGGCACGTTGGCGCGCAGGCGCAGGTGTTCGTCCACGTCCAGACGCAGATCCAGCGCATTGCGCCGGGTGCCGCCGGCGGCATCCACCGCCACCAGCGGGGCCTGCAGGTGCAGTGCTCCGCCCGGAGCCAGCACGCCGCGCTCCAGCGCCAGGCTGGCCTTGAGCCGGCCGCTGCCGGGCTGCATGGTGAAACGGTAGCGCCCCCCGGCATCCAGCGCCGCCTGCAGCAGCATCGCCGTGGCGTCCAGCTCCAGCGCGCCGCTCAGCACCTCCAGTTTGGCCAGGCCGCCCAGGTCCGCGCTGACGTGCTCGTCCATGGCGAACCGGGCGCCGAGGCGGGCATCGCGGGCAAAGGTCTCGCCGCGATGGGCCAGGCTGGCGGCCGGAAACGCGGCCGAGGACGGCAACAGTTCCATCGGCCCGCCGCGCAGCTGCTTGCGAAAGCCCACCTCGGCCCGGCCCGTGCCGTCGATGCGCCAGTCGTCGAACAGGCGGCCGCCCAGCACGCTGTCGCTGGCGATGCGGTCGAAGCGCAGCGTCCAACCGCCCGGGCGCGGCGCCGGCGCCGGCATTTCGTCGCCGGCACGGCCAACGCTGCCCGACACGCCATCCGCCTGCACCCACGGCACCCGCACCTCGCGCCGCAGCAGTGGCCACAGCGCAACCCGGCCGCGGGCGCGCTCCGCCTGCACCGACCACAGGGTGTTGCGCGTGTGGCCATGCATATCCACGCCCCACACCGTTACCCGTCCCGGCCACAGGGTGATGCCCCCGCGCCACTCCATCTGGAACCTGTCCGGCTTGAGGTTCGCCACCCGGTGCCCGAGCGGGGTATTCAGGAACAGGTTGCCGGCCACCAGCCATGCCGCCCAGGCCAGGACAAGCGCGGCCAGGCCCAGGCGCAGCCAGCGGGGCAGCCGGCGCAGGCGGGAGGAAAACGGAGGCATCCGCGCAGCATGCCGCAAGCCGGCCCGCGGCGTCACCGCGAAACATGACTTTCGGCTACGCGACCAGTCATCGAAGGGCCTGTAAAATGTGCGCGCCAGCACGCCGTGCAAGCCACCCTCCCCATTTCCGAACGCCTGATCCGCGGCGCCCGCCGACCGCGGCCGCCGTGCCGCCGGAAGCGCGCCCACCCGGACCCCATCCATGAAGCAATCCCCCCGTCGCACCAAGACCCTCCTGATTGCCGTGGCCGTTGTGGCCGCGCTGCTGCTCCTGTGGCGCGGCTGCGCGGGCGGTGACGAAGCGGCCGGGCCGCCGTCGGGACCGGGCCGGGGCGGCGGGTTCTTCGGCCCCGGCGGGCCGGCCACGCCGGTGCGGGTGGCGCCGGTCCAGCGCGCACCGCTGGCGGTGCAGCTGCGGGCGCTGGGCACGGTGACCCCGCTGCACCAGGTGACGGTGCGCTCGCGGGTGGACGGCGAGTTGCTGCGGGTGGAGTTCGAGGAAGGCCAGCGGGTGGAAGAAGGCGCGTTGCTGGCCCAGATCGACCCGGCCCAGTACCGCATCCGCCTGGCCGAGGCCGAGGGCCAGCAGCGCCAGAACCTGGCCGAACTGGAAAATACCCGCATCCAGCTGCGCCGCTTCCGCGACCTGGCCCAGAGCGACTTCGTCGCCGCCCAGGACGTATCGGACCTGGAAGCCAGGGTGCGCCAGCTCGAAGCACGGCGCGAGATCGACCAGGCCGCCGTGGACGAGGCCCGGCTGCAGCTGGAATACACCCGCATCACCGCCCCCGTCGCCGGCCGCGTCGGCCTGCGCCAGGTGGACGCCGGCAACCTGGTGCGCAGTGGCGACACCGAGGGCATCGTCACCATCACCCAGACCCGGCCGATCAGCGCGCTGTTCTCGATCCCCGAAACCCAGGTGCCGTCGCTGCTGGACGCGGTGCGCCGCAATCCCGACCTGCCGGTGGAAGCCTGGGACCGCGAGGAGCGGCGCCTGCTGGCCACCGGCACCCTGTCCAGCGTGGACAACCGCATCGACACCGCCACCGGCACCCTGCGCCTGCGCGCGCTGTTCGAGGACGACCGCCTGTTCCCCAACCAGTCGGTCAACATCCGCCTGCAGCTGGGCAACGAGGAAACCCTGTCGATCCCCGACGCCGCGGTGCAGTTCGGCAGCCAGGGCACCTATGTCTATGTGATCGACGCCGAGGACACCGCCAGCGTGCGCCCGCTGATGCTGGGCGCCTCCAGCGACGGTCGGGTGGAGGTGCTCGAGGGACTGGAGGAAGGCGAGCGGGTGGTGCTGGAAGGCATCGACCGCCTGCGCGACGGCGCCAAGGTTGAAGTGGTGCAGGTGGACGGCGAGCCCGCCCCCGCACCGGAAGAACAGGCCGATGAAGCCGACGCGGATGAATCCACCGGCGGAGCCGGGCCGGCTGCATGAACCTCTCCCGCCCCTTCATCCTGCGCCCGGTAGCCACCACGCTGCTGATGCTGGCGCTGTTGCTGTCGGGCCTGTTCGCCTACCGGCTGCTGCCGGTGGCGGCCCTGCCCCAGGTCGATTACCCGACCATCCAGGTGCTGACCTTCTACCCGGGCGCCAGTCCCACGGTCACCACCAGTGCGGTCACCGCGCCGCTGGAACGCCACCTGGGCCAGATTCCCGGCCTCAACCAGATGTCGTCCACCAGCTCCGGCGGGGCCTCGGTGATCACCCTGCAGTTCTCGCTGGAAGAGGACCTGGGCGTGGCCGAGCAGGAGGTGCAGGCGGCGATCAACAGCGCCAGCAACCTGCTGCCCAATGACCTGCCGATGCCGCCGGTGTACCGCAAGGTCAACCCGGCCGATACGCCGATCCTGACCCTGGCGGTGACCTCGCCCACCCTGCCGCTGCCCGAGGTGTACGACCTGGTCGACACCCGCATGGCCCAGCGCCTGTCGCAGCTGCCCGGCGTGGGCCTGGTGAGCCTGGCCGGCGGCCAGCGCCCGGCGGTGCGCGTGGAAGTGAACCCGACCGCGCTGGCAGCGGCGAACCTGGGCATGGACGACATCCGCGCGGCGATCTCGGCGGCCAACGTCAACATGCCCAAGGGCAGCTTCGACGGTCCTACCCGGGCGATCATGCTCGATGCCAACGACCAGATGCGCTCGGCCCAGGAATACCGCGACCTGGTGATTGCCTGGCAGGACGGCGCGCCGCTGCGCCTGGGCGACCTGGCCGAGGTCGACCAGGGTCCTGAGAACCGCCAGCTGGCCGCATGGTCGGGCGAAACGCCCGCCATCCTGATCAACATCCAGCGCCAGTCGGGCGCCAACGTGATCGAGGTGGTGGACGCGGTACACGATCTGCTGCCGCGGCTGCAGGCGGCCATGCCCACCGCGGTGGACGTGACCGTGCTCAGCGACCGCACCGAGTCCATCCGCGCCTCGATCAAGGGCGTGCAGACCGAGCTGCTGATGGCGATCGGCCTGGTGGTGCTGGTGACCTTCGTGTTCCTGCGCACCATCCCGGCCACCATCATTCCCAGCCTGGCGGTGCCGCTGTCGCTGGTGGCGACCTTCGGCTTCATGCTGATGGCCGGCTACTCGCTCAACAACCTGACCCTGATGGCGCTGACCATCGCCACCGGCTTCGTGGTCGACGATGCGATCGTGATGCTGGAGAACGTGGCCCGGCACCTGGAGGAGGGCAAGCCGCGACTGCAGGCGGCGCTGGACGGCGCGAAGCAGATCGGTTTCACCCTGATCTCGCTGACCGTGTCGCTGATCGCGGTGCTGATCCCGCTGCTGTTCATGGGCGACGTGGTCGGTCGGCTGTTCCACGAGTTCGCGATGACCCTGGCGGTGGCGATCGCGATCTCGCTGGTGGTCTCGCTGACCCTGACCCCGATGATGTGCGCACGCTTCCTCAAGGCCGGGCGCGAGCACGGCGTGGCCGCGCCCGAGGGCGGCGCGGACGGCCAGGCGGCCGGTGCCGAGGGCGACATGTTCGACCGCATCATCGCGCTCTACGACCGCGCCCTGCACTGGACCCTGGCCCGCCAGCCGCTGATGCTGGGCATCACCGTGGGCACCCTGGCGCTGACCGCGCTGCTGTACGTGGCGGTGCCCAAGGGGTTCTTCCCCTCGCAGGATTCGGGCCTGATCCAGGGCATCAGCGAGGCCCCGGCGCAGGTGTCCTTCCAGGCCATGGCCGAACGCCAGCAGGCGTTGGCGGCGGCGATCCTGGAGGATGAAGACGTGGCCTCGCTGTCGTCGTTCATCGGCGTGGACGGCACCAATGCCACGCTCAACACCGGGCGCCTGCTGATCGAGCTCAAGCCGCACGCCGAGCGCGCCGACGGTGCCCACGCGATCATCGCCCGCCTGCAGGAGCGCGCGGCCACGGTGCCGGGCATCAACCTGTTCATGCAGCCGGTGCAGGAGCTGTCGATCGAGGACCGGGTGAGCCGCGGCCAGTACCAGTTCGCGCTCACCAGCCCGGACAGCGCGGAGCTGGCGCAGTGGACCGACCGCCTGATCGAGCGGCTGCACGTGGCACCGGCGCTGGCGGACGTGGCCGGCGATCTGCAGAACCGCGGCCTGCAGGCCTGGGTGGATATCGACCGCGATGCCGCCGCGCGGCTGGGCATCCGGGTATCGGACGTGGCCGATGCGCTGTATGACGCCTTCGGCCAGCGCCAGATCTCCACCATCTTCACCCACGCCAACCAGTATCGCGTGGTGCTGGAGGTGGACAGCCGCTTCCAGCTGGGGCCCGAGGCGATCGGGCGTATCCACGTGGCCACTTCCGACGGCCGCCAGACGCCGCTGTCGGGCGTGGCCCGGGTCGAAACCCGGGCCGCACCGCTGATGGTCAGCCATATCGGCCAGTTCCCGGCGGCGACGGTGTCGTTCAACCTCGCCCCGGGCGCGTCGCTGGGCGAGGCGGTGGAGCAGATCGAAGCCGCGCGTGCGGAACTCGACATTCCCGCGGTGGTGGAACTGCGCCTGCAGGGCGCGGCGCAGGCGTTCCGCAACTCGCTCTCCAGCACCCTGTGGCTGATCCTGGCCGCGGTGCTGGTGATGTACATCGTGCTGGGCGTGCTCTACGAGAGCTTCATCCACCCGATCACCATCCTTTCCACCCTACCCTCGGCCACGGTGGGCGCACTGGCCGCGCTGCTGCTGACCGGGCGCAGCCTGGACCTGATCGCGATCATCGGCGTCATCCTGCTGATCGGCCTGGTGAAGAAGAACGGCATCATGATGGTCGACTTCGCCCTGGAGGCCGAGCGCGACCAGGGCATGGCGCCGCAGCAGGCGATCCACCGCGCGGCGCTGCTGCGCTTCCGGCCGATCCTGATGACCACCCTGGCGGCGCTGTTCGCGGCGATCCCGATGATGCTGGCCTCCGGCTCGGGCGCCGAGCTGCGCCAGCCGCTGGGCCTGGTGATGGTGGGCGGGCTGATGGTCAGCCAGGTGCTGACCCTGTTCACCACGCCGGTGATCTACCTGTTCTTCGACCGCCTCACCCGCCGCAGCCGCGCCGCCGCTGCTCAAGCC
>DXCY01000199.1 GCA_019115725.1 Candidatus Luteimonas excrementigallinarum | reverse complement strand
AAACTGGGCGACCTGCTGCGGGTCGGCCGTCGCGGCTCGCTCACCGGGCGGCTCAGCGTGCACGGCGTGCAGGGCCACGTGGCCTATCCGGACAAGGCCCGCAATCCGATCCACCTGGCCGCCCCGGCACTGGCCGAACTGGCCGCGCATCGCTGGGATGAGGGATACGAAACCTTCCCGCCTACCAGCCTGCAGATCAGCGATGTGCACGCCGGCACCGGTGCCGACAACGTCATCCCGGGCGGTCTCGAAGCCACCTTCAATCTGCGCTACAACCCGCACTGGGATGCGCCGCGGCTGGAGGCCGAGGTGCATGCGCTGCTGGACCGGCATGGCCTGGATTACGCGCTGCGCTGGCACCGCAGTGGCGAACCGTTCTTCACTCCAGAAGGCCCGCTGCGTGCCGCCGCCCGCGAGGTGCTGGCGGAATTTGCCGGTGCTCCGCCCGAAGAAAGCACCGGCGGCGGCACGTCCGACGCCCGCTTCATCGCCCCGCTGGGAGCGCAGTGCATTGAGATCGGCCCGGTGAATGCCAGCATCCACCAGGTGGATGAACATATCCGCGTCGCCGACCTTGAGCGCCTGCCGGAGCTCTACCGCTCGCTGATCGAGCGCCTCCTCGTCCGGTAGGCCGGCACGGCGTCGGGGGCGTAGCCCCGACCTGCTTCATCCGTCCCGTAGGTCGGCCCTACGCGGCCGATGTGGCGGAGCGTCGGGGGCGTAGCCCCGACCTACTTCATCCGTCCCGTAGGTCGGCCCTACGCGGCCGACGTGGCGGCGTGTCGGGGGCGTAGCCCGACCTACGAGGCCGGCGCGTGCCGCGGATGGCCTGCGGGGGGGCGGGGATGCGTTATCCCGGGAAGGAACCCAGGACCAGACCACATGTGCTCCATCTTCTCCATCTTTGATCTGCAGCCGGGCGATGACATCGCCGCGCTGCGTCGCCATGCGCTTGAATGCTCGGCGCGTCAGCGCCATCGCGGGCCGGACTGGAGCGGGGTGCACGTGGACGAGGGGGCGATCCTGGTGCACGAACGGCTGGCCATCGTTGATCCGGCGGGTGGCTCGCAGCCGCTGAAATCCGGCGACGGACGCCTGGTGTTGGCGGTCAACGGCGAAATCTACAACCACCGCGAGCTCCGCGGCGAGCTGCGTGGGTCCTACGCCTTCCAGACCGGGTCCGACTGCGAAATCATCAACGCGCTCTACAGCGAGGGTGAGCCCGGGGGCTTTCTCGACCGGCTCAACGGCATTTTCGCCTTCGCCTTGTGGGACCGCGCGCGCGGCCGGGCGATCATCGCCCGCGATCCGATCGGCGTGGTGCCGCTGTACTGGGGCCACGACCGTGAGGGGCGGCTGCGGGTGGCTTCGGAGATGAAAGCGCTGGTGGATACCTGCGCCGACGTGGCCCAGTTCCCGCCGGGCCACTGGTATGACAGCGCCAGTGGCGAGCTGCGCCGCTACTACGCGCGCCCCTGGCGCGATTACGAGGCGGTGCAGGGCGCGCACGTCTCCCCAGGCGAATTGCGCGAGGCATTCGAAGGATCGGTCCACCGGCAATTGATGAGCGATGTGCCCTACGGCGTGCTGCTTTCCGGTGGTCTGGACTCATCGCTGGTGGCGGCCGTGGCTGCGCGCTTCGCCCGCCGCCGGATCGAGGACAACGACAACTCCGAGGCCTGGTGGCCGCGGCTGCACTCGTTCGCCATCGGGCTTCAGGGCTCGCCCGACCTTGCAGCGGCGGAGGTCGCCGCCGAGGCGCTGGACACCGTGCACCACGGCTTCGAATACACCTTCCAGGAGGGCCTGGATGCGTTGCCGGACGTGATCCGCCATATCGAAACCTACGACGTCACCAGCATCCGCGCCTCCACGCCGATGTACCTGCTGGCACGGCGGATCAAGGCGATGGGGGTGAAGATGGTGCTCTCGGGCGAGGGCAGCGACGAGGCCTTTGGCGGGTATCTCTATTTCCACAAGGCCCCGGATGCGCGCCAGTTCCACGAGGAAACGGTGCGCAAGCTGGACGCCCTGCACAACTACGACTGCCTGCGCGCCAACAAGTCGATGATGGCCTGGGGCGTGGAAGCGCGGGTGCCGTTCCTGGACCTCGAGTTCCTCGACGTGGCGATGCGCATGGATGCGGCGCAGAAGATGGTCCACCGCCAGTCCAACGGCCCCCAGCGGATGGAGAAGGGGCTGTTGCGGCAGGCCTTCGAGGGCTACCTGCCGCCCGAGATCCTGTGGCGGCAGAAGGAGCAGTTCAGCGACGGGGTGGGCTATGGCTGGATCGACGGGCTGAAGGCGCATGCCGAGGCGCAGGTCAGTGACCGTGAGCTGGCGGCGGCGGAACGGCGCTTTCCGGTCAACCCGCCGGCAACCAAGGAAGCGTACTGGTACCGGAGCCTGTTCGAACAGTGCTTCCCGACGCGCGCAGCGGCGGAGACGGTGCCGGGCGGGAAGTCGATTGCCTGCTCGACTGCCGCCGCGATGGCCTGGGATGCAGCGTTCGCGGCGTCAGCCGACCCGTCCGGCCGCGCCGTTGCCGGCGTCCACGCCGCGGCGTATTAGAAGCCGTCGGCCGCATAGGGCCGACCTACGGTTTATCCCCGCCGCGTGTAGGCCGGGGCTACGCCCCCGACGCTCCGCCACATCGGTCGCGTAGGGCCGACCTGCCGTGGACGTTGCGCGGTGCGGGACCGGCGTCAGGGCAGGAGGGTCAGGGTGTGCTGCGCGGGACCGGGGAGGAAGGCGCTGGGACGGCCGTGGACCCAGTCGTCATGGCCCGCGCCCCAGAACGGTGACAGCGGATGCCCGCTCTGGCCGCCGGGCATGTGGGCAATGCCGTCCTTCTCATGCCCGGGCGACACCACCATGCGCTGCGAGGCGCCGAACGAAGGGCCCTGCACCCGCGGCATCATGCCGTCGCCGGGCAGCGGCTGGGCGGGCATGCACAGCAGGCGGCGGCCCACCAGCGGCACCGCGCCAGCCAAGGGATGGCAGATGCGTGCCGTGTTGCGCTCGCCCCAGGTGCGCCGGGCCAATGGACCCTGCGCCGCCAGGCCGTCGCGCACCTCGCGCGCGGCGTCTTCAAACAGCTGGTGCCAGCTCACGTAGCGTGGCGGCAGCAGATGCATCGGCCGCTCCGTCACCAGCGGCCAGGCCACGCCCTCCAGCTGCGGCAGGTCGGGCATGGTGAACTCCTCGCCCAAGGCCACGCGGGCCGGCCCGGTCAGGCCGTCGGCAATGCGGGCGTGCACCGCCAGCCGCCACGCGCGCACGATCCGGTAACCCACCGACTCCACCTCCGCACGTGCGTTCCAGTCCGCCGCAGCAGTGGCCAGCTCCAGCAGGGCAGGCGCGTTGTCGTGCGGCGGCAGGCCGTCCAGGAGCCGCCACCAGCGGTCCAGTACCAGTGCCCGCGCATCCAGCTGGATTGCCAACAGGTCGTGTTCGGTGAACGTATCGCGGGCCAGCAGCAGGTCGCGGATCTGCTGTTGGCGTGCGCCGAAGGCATAGCCGCCGTCGCCCACCCGGGCCAGCGCCTCGCCATCGACCACCCGCGCGTTGGCCGTCCACAGGCGATGGTTGGCGGGGTCGACCACTGCCGGGGCGCGGTCGGTGGCGATGGTCCACGGCGCGCATTGCGCACCGGTATCGGTGCCGGGCAGCGGCAGGCGCTGCGGGCAGCCGGCATCACGCACCGGGATCGGGCCGAGCAGACGCCAGGCGATGCGCCCGTTGCGGTCGCCGATCACCAGGTTCTGGGTGGGAATGGCGGTGCGATCGGTGGCGGCCAGGGCCTGGTCGAGGTCCGCGGCCAGTGCCAGGTCCGCCAGGCCCAGGTTGATCGCTCCCGGCAGGTGCGCCACCCAGCGCAGGCTGAGCGCGCGACCGTCATCGAGGGTATGCATCACCGGGCCCCAGGCGGTCTCCAGCACCTCGAACGCCACCGGCGCGCCGCCCGCTACTTCGATCTGCTCCATATGCCGCACGGCCGGCGCGCAGCCATCGTCCGCGCCGTCGACCGGGCAGGGTGTCTCCAGCCGCCAGTCCATGTAGTCGCCGTAGCTGTTGGTGAAGCCCCAGGCCACGTGCCCGTTGCTGCCCACGATCACTGCTGGCAGACCGGGCAGGGTGAAGCCGGAGACATCGGCCTGGCCTGCAGGCGCGCCGGGATCCGGCCAGCGCAGGCGGGCGCGGAACCACACGTTCGGCGCACGCAGGCCCAGATGCATGTCATCGGCCACGATCGCCCGGCCGTCGGCGGTGAGCGCGCCGGCGACGGCGAAGTTGTTGCTGCCCGGCGTACCGGCGTTCGCCAGGGATGCGGGCGTGCCTTCCGGCGACGGCAGCCGACGCAGGTCGACCTCGGACGGCCCCGGCAGCGTTGCGTTGCCGCGTGCGCTACCCATCAGCGGCGCATCCCATTCGCTGCCATCGTGGGCCAGCAGGGTGCGCAGGGCGGGCGGCAGGTGCGGGGCGATGTTCCACAGCGCCAGCTCGCGCTCGTTCCTGCCGCCCTGCAGGTCGAAGTACATGGCGTAGCCGGCGAGGATCGAATCCACCGCCTTCCACGGTTCCGGCTGGCGGCGCAGCAGCAGGTAGGGCCAGGGCCGCGTGCCCAGATCCTCCAGACCGGCGTTGGCACCTTCCGCATATGCCTCCAGCTGCGGCAGGAAGTCGCCGGCGATCCCCGCCAGGTCCGTTTCGATGCGCGCGCGCAGGCGATGGCGGCGTGCCTGGCGGTCGGCATCCAGCGCCAGCGGCCCGAACAGCGCCGACAGCTCACCGGCCGAGCTGCGCCGCAGCAGGTCCATCTCGAACCAGCGCTCCTGCGCGTGCACGTAGCCGAGCGCGCGCGCCGCGTCGGTGGCGCTGGCCGCTTCGATGGTGGCCACGCCCAGCGCATCCCGCGTCACCTGCGCCGGTGCACCCAGCCCGGGCAGGGCGCGCTCGCCATCCAGCGCCGGCACGCTGGCGCGCAGGACCAGCCAGACCACCAGCAGGGCCAGCAGTACGAGTGCGATGAGCAGGGCGGCGATGCGGGGCAGCCAGGTACGCATGGAGGTCTTCCGGAAGGTCCAGGGGAGGGATCGGCAGCGCCGCACCTTACACCCTGCATGCGGCAGGGCGCGGCGGCCGGTGCAGTATCCTGCCATCGCGGAGGCCCCATGATCGAAGACACCCTGGCGCGCATCGGTACGGTTGCTGCGCTGCCCAGCCTGACCCTCGCCATCCTGCTGCTGTTTATCGGCAAGGGCCTGTCGGCCCGCATTGCCACCCTGCGCCGCTACGGCATTCCCGAGCCGGTGGTGGGCGGGGTGCTGTGTGCCGGGGCGGTCTGTCTGCTCTATTACGGCGCGGGCATCCAGGTCGATTTCGAGCTCGGCGCGCGCGACATCCTGCTGCTGTATTTCTTCGCCGCGCTGGGGCTGAACTCCAATGTGCGTTCGCTGGCCGACGGCGGCTGGAAGCTGGTGATCCTGCTGGCGCTGGCCGGCGGCTACATCGTGCTGCAGAACCTGGTGGGCATGGGCCTGGCCGGCGCCTTCGGCATGGACCCGCGCGCGGGGCTGATGGTGGGCTCGGTTTCGCTGACCGGCGGGGTTGGCACCACCCTGGCCTGGACCCCGCATTTCGTTGAGGAACTGGGCATCGAAGGCGCCGGCGAGCTGGGCCTGGCCGCCAACATGGTGGGCATGATCGCCGCCTGCACCGTGGGCGGGCCGATTGCCGGCTGGCTGATCCGCCGCCATCCGATCATGCCCTCGGCCGATGCCCGGCTCGAAGTGGGCTCGCTCTACGGCGACGACACCCGCGCGACGCTTGATTACACCGGCGTGCTGCTGGCCCTGTTCTGGCTGAACCTGGCGCTGATGCTGGGGCAGGGCATCAGCTACCTGATCGGCCAGACCGGCATGCTGCTGCCGGAGTTCGTCGGCTGCCTGGTGGCCGGCATCCTGCTGCGCCTGCTGGGTGATCTGTTCGCCCCCGACGGCGGGCGAATGTGGAAGCTGGAGACCATGCAGCCAGGCATTGCCCTGATCTCCGACATCAGCCTGGGCCTGTTCCTGGTGATGGCGCTGATGGGCCTGCAGCTGTGGGTGCTCGAGCCGCTGCTGGGCTTCGTCACCGTGGCCATGGTGGTGCAGATCACCCTGGTGGTGGTGTTCACCGTGTTCGTGGTGTTCCGGGCCATGGGCCGCGACTATGAGGCCGCGGTGGTCAGTTCGGCCTTTGGCGGCATTGCCCTGGGCTCCACCGCCACGGCCATGGCCAACATGAGCGCGGTCACCCGGGTGTATGGCGCGGCGCCGCGTGCATTCCTGATCGTGCCGCTGGTGTGCGGGTTCTTCATCGACCTGGCCAATGCGGTGATCGTGGGGCTGATGGCCGGCTGATCCTGGCCACCCGTCCGGGATTGAGAATACAAAAGGCAGTCATTCCCATCCCGGCATCGATCTGCGCGGAACGGCATACTGGCCGGGTATCCGACCGTCCAAGAAGGAGCCCCCGCGATGAAGGGACATGCTGAAATTGTTGAATACCTGAACTTCCTGCTGCGCGGGGAACTCGCGGCGCGCGACCAGTATTTCCTCCATTCGCGCCGCTACGAGGATCTGGGCCTGAACGAGCTCTACGAGCGCATCAACCACGAGATGGAAGAGGAAACCGAGCACGCGGACGCGATCCTGCGCCGGATCCTGTTCCTCGAGGGCGAGCCGGACATGCGCCCGGACCCGATCGAGCCCGGCAAGACCCTGGAAGAGATGCTGCGCAAGGATCTGGACCTGGAATACAGCGTGCGCGAGAACCTCGC
>DXCY01000198.1 GCA_019115725.1 Candidatus Luteimonas excrementigallinarum | reverse complement strand
GGGGATCTCGGCCTGGGCAATGGCGTTGTCGCGGGGGTCTTCACGGTGCCCCCACCCATCGAGGATCAGGAGGACCACCGGTTTCGGGCTGTGCGGGGCTGCGGACACGTTGTTGACACCTGGGAGGAATGGCAGATGCGATTGTAGCCGCGTGCAGGCAAGCTGTTGCCGCGGCCAACACCAGAGGACATCACCATGATTACCCTGTTCCGCTCCGCCATCGCGCTGACGCTGGCCATGGCTCTCACCTTCGTCCTGTCCACCGCCCATGCCGCCGACGACATCAGTCGGGTCAATGGCGCCATCGAGCTGGAAGCCGGCCAGCAGGCCCGCAACCTGAGCACGGTCAACGGCAGCATCCGCATCGGCGACGACGCCCGCTTCAACGACGCCGACACCGTCAACGGCGGCATCCGCGCCGGCCACCGCGTCCAGGGCGGCGACCTGACCACCGTCAACGGCGCGATCAACCTCGGCGAACAGGCCGTGGTGGACAGCATGACCACCGTCAACGGCAGCATCCACGCCGGCCGGGGGCTGCGCGCCGGTGACGACATCGAAACCGTCAGCGGCAGCATCTTCATCGATCGCGATGGCCGCGTTGATGGCGACGTCAGCACGGTCAGCTCCGGGATCGGCCTGGTTGCCACCGAGGTGACGGGCGATGTGGAAACCGTCTCCGGCGACATCACCGTGGGGATCGGCTCGCGGGTGCACGGCGAGGTGCGCGTGCGCAAGCCCGGCACCAGCTGGCTGCGCATCGGCAGCGAACGCCTGCCGCGGATCGTGATCGGCCCCGACGCAGTGGTGGACGGGGCCATGGTCTTCGAGCGCGAGGTATCCCTGTACGTGCACGAGACCGCCCGCACCGGCGCCATCACCGGCGCCACCGCCACGCCCTTCTCCACCCCGCGCGCGCCCCGCGACTGACGCCTGTTGGCGCGTCGCCCGCGCGTTGGCCGCGAGTTGGCTTTGAGCGGCCTCGCGCGCGTGGGCGCTCCTGCGGGTTGGGGTCGGGCTAGAATCGGGGGTTTCCTCCCTCGGAGATCTTCCGCATGCAACGATTTATGCCGATCAGCCTGCTGGCCGCCGCGCTGGCGCTGACCGCCTGCGGTGGCGATCGCCCCGCCACCGATACCGGTGCCGACACCTCGACCGATACCGCCGCCGCGACCCATGAATTCTCGCCGGAGATCACCGAGGCCGATTTCCGCGAAATGACCCGCACCCTGTCCTCGGACGAATTCGAGGGCCGCGCCCCGGGCTCGCCTGGCGGTGAAAAGACGGTCGAGTACATCAGCGCCCAGTTCGAGCGCATCGGCCTGCAGCCGGCCGGCGATAACGATTCCTGGTACCAGACCGTGCCGATGGTGCAGACCACCGCCAGCGATGCGACCGTGCTGCGCGTGGCTGGTGCCGACGGCGAGCGCGAGCTGAAGTTCGGCAGCGACATGATGCTGGGCACCCGCACCGGCCAGCAGACCATCAGCGTCAACGACAGCGAGCTGGTGTTCGTCGGCTACGGCGTGGATGCGCCCGAGCGCGACTGGAACGACTACGAAGGCCTGGACGTGAAGGGCAAGACCGTGGTCATGCTGGTCAACGATCCCGGCTTCCATGTGGACGACGCCGAGCTGTTTGACGGCAACCGCATGACCTACTACGGCCGCTGGACCTACAAGTTCGAAGAAGCAGCGCGCAAGGGCGCGGAAGCGGCGCTGATCATCCACGACACCGCCGGCGCCTCGTACGGTTGGGACGTGGTGCGCACCTCGTGGTCGGGCGCCCAGTTCGACCTGCGCGCCGAGGACGACCCGGCGCCGCGCCTGCCGGCCCAGGGCTGGATCACCAATGACGTGGCGCGCGAGCTGTTCGCCAACGCCGGCCTGGACCTGGATGAGCAGATCCGCGCCGCCAGTTCGGCCGACTTCAAGCCGGTGCCGCTGCAGGCCTCGGTGTCGTTCGAGCTGGAAAGCGAAGTGGTGGAATCCTCCTCGCGCAACGTGATCGGCGTGCTGCCGGGCACCGAGAAGCCCGAAGAAGTGGTGGTGTACATGGGCCACTGGGACCATCTGGGCAAGCACGACGACGGCCAGATCTACAGCGGTGCCATCGACAACGCCACCGGCATCGCCGGCATCATCGAGATTGCCGAGCGGTTCGCCAACACCGAGCCGGCACCGAAGCGTTCGGTGGCCTTCCTGGCGGTGACCCTGGAGGAATCCGGCCTGCTGGGCTCGCAGTACTACGTGGCCCACCCGGCGTTCCCGCTGGAGAACACCGTGGCCGCGATCAACCTGGACGCGATGAGCGTGGCCGGGCCGTCGCGTGACTTCGTGGTCACCGGCATGGGCAACTCGGAGCTTGAGGACATCCTCGAGCCGATCGCCTCGGCCCAGGGCCGCACCCTGGTGGAGGAAGGCAACCCGGCGGGCGGTTTCTACTTCCGCTCCGACCACTTCAACTTCGCCAAGGCCGGCGTACCGGCGCTCTACGCCAAGGGCGGCAACGACCTGGTTGACGGCGGCACCGAAGGCGGCCGTCTGGCCGGTGAGGATTACGCCACCCGCTACCACCAGCCCAGCGACGTGTACCGCGACGAGTGGAACCTGGACGGCCTGATCCAGGATCTGGAAGCCCTGTACGACGTGGGCCGGGTGATGGTGGACGACGTGGACCAGTGGCCGAACTGGTACGAAGGCAATCCCTTCAAGGCCGCGCGCGACGGGATGATGGACGCACGCGACTGATCCGGGCGGCGATACCGCGCAAGTGACACCGAAAGACGGCGCCCCGGGGCGCCGTCTTTTTTTGGCGCCAAGCCGCCTGTCCGGCGGCTCTTTTCCAGCCACACCTGCACTGGAAGGAGCGCCGCTTCCCCGCTAATCTGCAGGGCGATCTCCGGCGGCATGGAAGGCTGCAATGGTCAAGGCATGGATTGTCCTCGGCGACCCCACCTCCAGCGGAGGCAGCGTGGTCACCGGCTCCCCGTTTACCGACGTCGACGGCATCCCCGTGGTCCGCATCGGCGACCAGGCCACCTGCCCCCGCCACAAGGGTGCGTTCCCGATTGTCGATGGCGACCCCACCCTGATCGTTGATGGTCAGCCTGTTGCACTGCACGGCAGCTCGCTCGCCTGTGGCTGCAAGGTGCTGTCGGCCATGCAGACCCGGGTATTCATTGATCCCGGCACATCCGCTTCCTCAGCCACGTCAACCGCACCAGCGACCGCAGTACTGGCTGCCGGGGCAGCGGCGGCTACCGCACGCAGCTACGTGGGAGGGTTCGTGCTGCGTTCGTCATTGACCGGCAAGCCCCTGGCCAACCGCAATTACCGGATCGTGCATGCCGACGGCGTGTGCGAAACCGGCATCACCAATGCCGACGGCGCCACCCATGTCGTTACTTCCGACTGCTGCCAGACGCTGCGGATCGAGCTTGAGGAGGAAGGACCATGAACGAAGCCGCGCGCGCGTACGCCCAGGCCGGCCAGGGCGAGACATCCGACGCTTCCAGCCACCAGCCCACGGAGCTGCTGGTCGACCCTTACGTGGGCAAGAACGGCTACGTGCAGAATGCCGGGTTCGTGCAGCAGCCCATCGCCGCGCTGGAGAAGCGCGACATGACCGGTCCGGTAGCGATCATCCTGCATCGGACCGAAGGCGCAAGCGTGCAAAGTGCCCTGAATTCCGCCAAATCCGGGATCGGCACCCATTTCTATGTCGACAAGGATGGCACCGTCTATCAGACCGCCAGTCTCCTCAAGCACACTTCGCATGTCGGCCGCATTCGCTCCCGCTGTTACGAGGCGGGCAGCTGTCCTGCCGACGAGATGGCGAAGATCAAGGCTTTTGGCTGGGATCCCAAACGACTTCACGACCACGAGAAGGTCAAGGCGTACCCAACGCGTTACCCGAAGAACGAGGACAGCGTAGGGATCGAAACCGTGGCCCGCTGCCTCAAGAACTGCGGCCCGAACGACAAGGGGACGCCTGAATGGGAGCCGCCGACTGCCGAGCAGGCCGAATCCATTGCCAGCATCATCGCCATCCTGCAGGAGGCGTATTCACTGACCGATGCCGATGTCTACGAACATGACCTCATCTCCTACAAAACCCCCGGCGAAGGTGCCGGGCTGTGGAGCGGGTCGGAGGGTGAATGACATGAACCTGCGCAATCACTGTCGCCTTCATTCCGCCGCCGCAGCGGCATTGCTGATCCCCACCCTGCTGGCGGCCGCCTGCACGGGCAGGCTCACTGAGCCATCTGCAGCCCATTCACCGCATATCCTTGAAGTAGCCGCCCCCGAATATCACGGCGCGGCCGGACATCCGCTTGAAGCGGCCTGCCGGGACTGGCAACTGTCGTCCTCGCAGGTACAGGCGTTTTTCCGCCTGTCCGAGTCCTACCAGGACTCGCCCTACAACCGCTTCTACCAGGTCGGCTGCGGCATCAGCGGCCGCCTGCAGGCCGAGGGACGCCACTGGCATTTCGCGATCAACGGTGGAGGCATCGCCACCTGGCAGGATGGCGACACGGTCCGTCACTTCGGCTGCTCGGCCCGGGAATGCGAAGCGTTGCTGCTGCTTCCGACCGATGGAATGGAACCTGATTGAAAGCAGCAGCCTTTACGCTGGCGGCGCTGACGGCATTCGGCCTGGGATGCCATGGCAACCGGACGCCCATCGCGGACGTTGCGATCATTGATATGGGCAGCGTCGAACCTGATCCGACAGCATCGGCCCATGGGCTTTCGGCCAGGTGCGACACCTGGAACCCGGATCGGGATTCCGTGGCGAAGTTCTTTGCCATCAGCCGGAAAATCCCGGCCCGCGCGTACCACCATGATTTCGACACGGCTCCCTGCAAGGTCGCCGGAACCCTGCACTCGAACGGCAGCGCCTGGGAGTTTGAAATCAATGGCGCGGCAAAAGGCCTGTGGCGGCAAGGCAACACGACCCTCTACTTCGGCTGCACCGACCCGTCATGCGCCTCGCTGGTCCTGTGGGAACACCTCCCGATGGGCGTTACAGACTGACGGCACCAGTCCTTGGACCCATTACGGGGCGCCATGAAAGACCAGCACTCCCTGGCATTCCCGCCGAGCGCCCGCTGCCAAGCTCCCGACCTACGCTGACACCAGCCGCACGCGGGCGAAGTTGCGCTTGCCTACCTGCAGCACGCCTTCGAAGCCCGGGGTGAACACACTGCCGGCGTCTTCCACCACCTCGCCATCCACCCGCACCGCGCGCTCCTTGAGCTTGCGGTTGGCCTCCGAGTTCGACGGCGTGATGCCCGCCGCGGTGAGCAGCGCGGCAATGCGCAGGCCTTCGGCGGGGATGGCAACGTCCTTCAGCGGCAGCTGCGAGGTATCGCCCTGCCCGGTCACCGCCGCATGCCAACCGGCGATCGCGGTCTCAGCCGCCGCCGCATCGTGGAAGCGCGTGGCCAGCTCGCGTGCCAAGCGCAGCTTCACCTCACGCGGGTTGAGCGCGCCGGCGGCCACCTCGGCCTTCAGCTTCGCCGCCTCGTCGATCCCGATGTCGAAGCTCAGCAGTTCAATCCAATCCCACATCAGCTCGTCGCCGATCTTCATGGTCTTGTTGACGAAGTCGATCGCCGGATCGGTGACGCCGATGTAGTTGCCCAGCGACTTGGACATCTTGTTGACGCCATCCAGGCCCACCAGCAGCGGCATGGTCAGCACCACCTGCGGCTTCTGGCCGTGCTGCTCCTGCAGCGCGCGGCCCATCAGCAGGTTGAACTTCTGGTCGGTGCCGCCCAGCTCCACGTCGGCCTTGAGCGCGACCGAGTCGTAGCCCTGTACCAGCGGGTAAAGGAACTCGTGGATGGCGATCGGCTGCTGCGCGCCGTAGCGCTTGGCGAAATCATCGCGCTCCAGCATCCGTGCCACGGTGTGGGTGGAGGCCAGCCGGATCATGTCGGCCGCGCCCATGGTGCCGAACCACTCCGAGTTGAAGCGCACCTCGGTGCGCTCCGGATCCAGCACTTTGAACACCTGCGCCTTGTAAGTGTCGGCGTTGGCCAGCACCTCGTCGCGGGTCAGCGGCGGGCGGGTGGCGCTCTTGCCCGAGGGGTCGCCGATCATCCCGGTGAAGTCGCCAATCAGGAACACCACCGTGTGCCCCAGGTCCTGGAACTGGCGCATCTTGTTCAGCAGCACCGTATGGCCCAGGTGCAGATCCGGCGCGGTGGGATCGAACCCCGCCTTCACCCGCAGCGGGCGGTCTCCGGCCAGGCGCTTGGCCAGCTCATCGGACTTGAGGATCTCGTCGGCGCCGCGGGCGATCAGGTCACTGGCCGACTGGGAGGGAGAGGCGTGGGACACGGGCGATTCTCAGCGTTGGGAACGACGGGATGTGACCGCCGTCCGGTTGAATTAATGGGTTTCTAACACTTGATGACCGGAGGGAATTCCATTTGCATCAATCGTTTGACGCGACCTCCTCACGTCTTTATCGTACCGCGCTGACGCACCCTTCACTCAGCACGGAACGTTATGACGTCTTCAGACCCTGCGTCGGCCTCCGAACGCAACCGTCTCGTCCGTCTCGCCAACCTGGACAACGTAGCCGCCGGCGAAGCCCGGTCGGCTGAATCGGCCTTTGGGCAGGCCCGCGGATTCACCGGCCGGTGGTCCCGCCGCCACTGGGCCCAGGCCAGTCTGCTGGCCACCGCCGGCGCCCTGATCTTCGCCCTGCTGCCGGCCGGCTTCTCCAGCGCCATGCAGGTCGAGAGCGGCCAGATGCGCATGTCCACCATGGCCCTGGCCCTGCCGCTGGCGCCCGCGCCGGCGGAAAACGCGGTGCAGCCCAGCTACTGGGAGACGGTAACGGTGCAGTCCGGCCAGACCCTGGGTGAGATCTTTGCCGGCCAGGGCGTGCCGGTGAGCCTGCTGCACAGCATCCTGGAAACGCCTTCGGCGGCCAAGGCCCTGAACCGGATCCGCCCCGGCACCGAGCTGGGCTTCGAGTTCGATCCGGACACCGGCAGCCTGAGCGGCTTCCGCTTCGACCTCAGCAATACCGAACGGGTGGAGCTGGCCGTGGCCGGCACCACGATCACCGAGCACGTGATCGAGCGCCCGGTGGAAGTACACACCGCGGTGATCACCGGCGAGATCCGCAACTCGCTGTTCGGCTCGGCCCGCCAGGCCGGCCTGTCGCCCGGCGCGATTTCCACCCTGACCGACCGCATCTTCCAGTACGACATCGATTTTTCCCGCCAGGTGCAGCCCGGCGACCGCTACTCGGTGGTGGTCGAGGAACTGTGGCGCGAAGGCGAGCGCGTGGGCAGTGGCGAGGTGGTGGCCGCCACGTTCACCACCGGCGGCAAGACCTTCACCGGTTTCCGCTTTGAAAATGACGGCAAAGTGGAATACTTCGACGCCGAGGGTCGCCCGCTCAAGCGCGGCTTCATCCGCACGCCGATCGAGTTCGCCCGCCTGAGCTCGCGCTTCGGCAACCGCCGCCATCCGATCCTGGGGACCATGCGCCTGCATGCCGGCGTCGACTACGCCGCCCGTACCGGTACCCCGATCATGGCCGCCGGCGATGCCCGGGTGCAGTTCCGCGGCAGCCAGCGCGGCTACGGCAACACCATCATCCTCGACCACGGGCGCGGCCACACCACCCTGTACGCGCACATGTCCCGGTTCGGCAATTTCCGCCAGGGCGAACGCGTATCGCAGGGTCAGGTGATCGGTTACGTGGGCGCCACCGGCCTGGCCACCGGCCCGCACCTGCACTACGAATTCCGCGTCAACGGCAAGCATCGCGACCCGCTCAAGGTCACCATGCCACCGCCGGAACCGCTCAAGGGCGCCGCCCTGGCCAGGTTCAAGGCGGAAACCGCGCCCACGCTGGCGCGCATGGAGCAGTACGAGACGCTGCACTACGCACGCCGCGAGGCCGCACAAGCGCCTTCGCTGGCAGCCACCCGCAGCCAGGCTTCCGGCGACCGCGGCTGAGCCACGCAGGCCCGCTGCATGCAGCGGGCGCTGCCAGGGGCTACATTGCCGGCGCCCTCTTCAGACGCGCCGGCGTGCCCATGTCTTTTCCGATCCCCACTGAGCGAAGCGTTTACCTGGGCCTGATGTCAGGGACCAGCGCCGACGGCATCGACGTGGCGCTGGTGGACTTCAGCCAGCCCACCACTCCGCACATGCTGTCAGGCCACGCCTGGCCATGGCCGGCGGATCTGCGCCAGCAGCTGGTGGAACTGGGCCAGTCCAGCGCCCCGCTGGGCCTGGACGACTTCGGCGAGCTGCACGTGCGCATCGGCACCGTCTTTGCCGATGCAGTGCACGCCGCCCTGCGGGACAGCGGGATCGCCGCCGCCAACGTGGCCGCGATCGGCTGCCACGGCCAGACCCTGCGCCACCGCCCGCACGGGCGCCATGGCGATGGGCGTTTCCCCTTCACCCTGCAGCTGGGCGATCCGAACGTACTGGCCGAGCGCACCGGCATCGCGGTGGTGGCCGACTTCCGCAGCCGCGATGTGGCCGCGGGAGGCCAGGGCGCGCCGCTGTTGCCGGCCCTGCACGCCGGCCTGCTGCACAGCCCCGCGGAGGATCGCGCCGTGCTGAACCTTGGCGGCATCGCCAACATCACCCTGCTGCCGCGTGATCCGGATGGCGCAGGGAGCGGCGTGCGCGGGTTCGACACCGGCCCGGCCAACGGCCTGATGGATGCCTGGTGCCAGCGCCATACCGGCCAGCCGTTCGACCGTGGCGGGGCGTTCGCGGCCAGCGGGCGGGTGGACCCGGGACTGCTGCAGCGCCTGCTTGCGGAGCCGTGGTTCGCGCTGGCGCCGCCCAAATCCACCGGCCGCGACCAGTTCCACCTGGACTGGGTGGCATCCAGACTGGCGGGCGGCGAATCGCCCGCCGATGTGCAGGCCACGCTGCTGGCGCTGACCGCGCACAGCGTGGCCGATGCCCTGCTGGCAACCCAGCCCCGCACCCGCCGGGTCATTGCCTGCGGCGGCGGCGTACACAACCCGGTGCTGATGGCCGCGCTGGCGGCGCGGCTGCCGGAATGCCAAGTGGAATCCAGCGCCTCACACGGCCTGGATCCGGACTACGTGGAAGCAATGGGCTTCGCCTGGCTGGCGCGCCAGACTGCCCTGGGCCTGGCCGGCAATCTGCCTTCGGTGACCGGGGCCGCCGGGGCGAGGATCCTCGGGGCCATCCACCCCGCGTGAGGCGGCGGCACGATGATGCCTGCCCCCTCGCAGCCGATCAGTGGCTCCGGGCCACCCGGCCGATCATCGCGAATCCCGGATCGTCGGGAATATTGCCCATGGCCTCCAGCGCGGCCTGCAGCGCCTCGGCCTCCCTGCTTTCAAAGTGCATCCCGTCGCCCGCCTCAAGCGAGCGCAGGCCGCGCTCCAGCACCTGCTCCAGCCCAATGGCCGGATCCCAGCCGCGCCGCCTGGCCAGCCGCTGGACGCGCTCCAGCAGCACGTTGTCGATGTCTTCGAGCAGTCTGTCTCTCATCGTGAATCCCTCCCCTGAATTGGCAAGGGAAGTTGCCACGCGCACAGCACCCCGACAATCTGGGGTTAACCCGGGGTCGTCGCGCTGCCGCGTTCGCGCACGATCAGGTACAGGCACAGCAGCACCGCCGGCACCCCGATCGCGGCCACGTAGAGGAAGTAGTTGAACCAGCCGACCGCTTCCACCACCTGGCCGCTGAAGCCACCGATGAACTTGCCCGGCAGGGTCATCAGCGAACTGAACAGCGCGTACTGGGTGGCGGTGTAGCTGGCCGAGGTCAGGCTGGACAGCCAGGCGATGAACACCGCCATCGCCAGCCCGGCGAAGAAGTTGTCGCCGCTGATGGTGACCACCAGCATCCACGGCTCAGCGCCCACCAGCGCCATCATCGCGAACAGCAGGTTGGTGGCCGCCGACAGCACGGCGCCGGCCAGCAGCACCCGCAACAACCCGTAGCGCACGGTGAGTACGCCGCCCACCAGGCCGCCGAGGATGGTCATGACGATGCCGTAGATGCCGGAAATATTGGCGATCTGGGCCTTGCTGAAACCCAGGTCCAGGTAGAACGGGTTGGCCATGGCGCCCATGGAGATGTCGCTGATGCGGAAGGTGCCCACCAGCAGCAGCACCGCCAGCGAATGCGCCCCGTAGCGCTTGAAGAAATCCACGAACGGATACACCACCGCGCCGATCAGCCAGGCAATCGCGGTACGCAGCGGGGCCGGCAGATGGGCATTGCGGCGGTAGAAGGCCTGCGCCCCGGGCTCGAGCAAGGCCACGTCGGTGCGCCGCTGCACCCTGGGCTCGCGACTGAGCAGGGTGGCCAGCACGCCCACGCCCATCAGTGCCGCCATGGCCAGGTACACCTGGCTCCAGTCCATCCGCGCCGCCATGTGCAGGGCCCCGGCCCCGGCGGCCAGCAGCGCCATGCGATAGCCGAACACGTAGGTGGCCGACATTGCCGCCTGCTCCGCCGGCGGTGCGGCCTCGATCCGCCAGGCGTCGATGGCGATGTCCTGGGTGGCCGAGCCGAACGCCACCAGCAGGGCGAACAGCGCCAGGCGCGCCAGATCCACCATCGGATCGGTCAGCGCCATGCCCGCCAGCCCGGCCACGATCACCAGCTGGGCCAGCAGGATCCAGCTGCGGTGCTGGCCGAGCAGGCGACCCAGCAGCGGCAGCGGCACCCGGTCCACCACCGGCGCCCAGAACACCTTGATCGAATAGGTGATGCCGACCCAGGTGAAAAATCCGATCGCGCCGCGGGTCACACCGGCTTCGGTCAGCCACGCGGTCAGCGTGCTGAACACCAGCAGGAACGGCAGCCCGGCCGAGAAGCCGAGCGCGAACATGGAGGCGATCCGCGCCTTGCCGTACGTGGCCAGCGCCCGTGACCAGCGGCTGCCGGCCGGTGCCACGGCCTGCGCCGGCGGCTGGCTCACCCGCGGTAATCCACGATGTAGGGCGCGTGGTCGGAATAGCGCGGCTCGCGCAGCACCGAACACGCCACCAGCCGGTCGCGCAGCGACGGCGTCACCAGCTGGTAATCGATCCGCCAGCCCACGTTGTTGGCCCGCGCCTGGCCGCGGTTCGACCACCAGGTGTATTCCACCTCGTCGGGCTTGAGCGCGCGGAAGGAATCCACCCAGCCGTGATCCGGCTGCGGCGAACCGTCACCGCAGGCGTCGGCGATCTGGCCGTTGAGCCAGGCCCGCTCCGACGGCAGGCAGCCGGAGTTCTTCTGGTTGCCGCTCCAGTTCCTGATGTCGTTGCGGGCACGCACGATGTTCCAGTCGCCGCACAGCACGTAGTCGCGGCCGCTGGCCAGCCAGCCGTCGAGGATCGGCTTGAGCCAGTCCATCACCTCTACCTTGAAACCCTGGCGCAGATCGCCCGACGATCCCGAGGGAATATAGAACGACACCACGCTGAGGTTGCCGAAGCGGGCCTCGATATAACGTCCTTCCTCGTCGAACGGCGCCCAGCCGAGCTCCGTGCGCAGCTCATCCGGCTCGCGGCGGCTGTAGATCGCCACGCCGCTGTAGCCCTTCCTGGTGGTCGCGTCGCGGAAGGCCACGTGGTAGCCCGGCGGCCGGAACACCTCGGCGGAGAGCTGGTGCTCCTGCGCCTTGGTTTCCTGGACACACATGATGTCGATGTCCTGGGTGGCGAACCAGTCGAAAAAACCCTTGTTTGCAGCCGAACGGATACCGTTGGCGTTGAAGCTGACGATGCGCATGGAACTCCGGAAAAACAGACGGCGCGGCAAGATTACCCTACCGCGCCGTCCGGCTCCCATTCCCTTGGGTTGACTGTGCTAGCGCTCCGGCGCCGGCGTGTCCGTCGTGCTCGGCGGCAGGATCGGGTACACCACCTCCGGCTGGCGCCCGGTCAGCGTACGCAGGAACGCCGCGATCTTGCCGGCCTCGTCGTCGCTGATCTCCCGCCCCAGCTGCGAGGTGCCCATGATCGCCACTGCTTCCTCCAGGCTCCACACCTGGCCGGAGTGGAAATAGGGCGCGGTCAGGGCCACGTTGCGCAGCGGCGAGGCGCGGAACACGTATTCGTCGGTCGCCGTGGCGGTGACCTCGAAGCGACCCTTGTCGCCCTCGGGCAGGATCTCCGCCCCCGGGCGCTCGAGCACGCCGAACGGGAAGTAGGTCTGACCGCCAAAGTTGACGCCGTTATGGCATGAGGCACAGCCGGTCTCGAAGAACAGCTGCAGGCCCTCGACCTCGGTTGCGGTCATGGCGCTGTCGTCGCCCTCGACCCAGCGGTCAAAGGCCGCGTCCGGCGTCACCAGCGTGGTCTCGAACGCCTCCAGGGCCACCGTCACGTCATCGAAGGTGATGCCGCCCGACTCCGGGAATGCCTCGCGGAACAGTTCCACGTATTGCGGGATGCTCGACAGCGTTTCCACCACCAGCTCCGGCGTGCTGTTCATCTCCACGCTCGCCTGCACCGGCCCGCCGGCCTGTTCGGCCAGGTCCGCCGCGCGGCCGTCCCAGAACTGGGCGGCATTGAAGACCGCGTTGAACACGGTGGGCGAGTTGCGCGGGCCGCGCTGCCAGCCGTGGCCGACCGATGCCGGCACGTTGTCGGCGCCGCCGGTGCCGATGCTGTGACAGGTATTGCAGGTGATCACATGACTGCGCGACAGACGCGGCTCGAAGAACAGCATGCGCCCCAGCTCCACCCGCTCCGGGGTCACCGGGCGACCGCTGACTTCGGTGGGCGGGTCCGGGATGACGCCGAACAGCGAGGAGGCGGTCTGGCGCAGGCTGTTGACCGGTCCGCCCTCCTCCGCGCTGGCGCCGGGGGCCGCACTTTCGCCCTGCACATCCGCGTTGGCGCCGGTGGTGTCGACCTGCGCGGCTGCATTGTCGGCCGCGGTATCACCCTGCGCCCTGGCGCTGTCGTCCACGCCGTCGCCCTGCGTGCACGCCACGCCGCCCGCCAGAACGGCGGCTACCGCGCCCGCCATCAGCGCGATCCTCCATTGTTTGCCCATTGCTTCGCTCCTGCTTGTCATCGTGCGACATGTCGTCGTGCCACATGTCAGCATGGCACATGGTGGATGGCCGGACGGCGCGTTGCATTGACCACGATCAATCCGCCTCCCAGGCCGCGCCCCCACCATAGCCCGGCGCGGTTAAGGCCGTGCGTACACTGGGGCGCGGCCGGGTGCCGTAACATTCGTGGCCCCGCATCCATCTGACCGCCCGAATGTCCGATCACCGCTCCCGCTTCCTCCGCCTGGCCATCGAGGCCGATGCCCTGCGCTTTGGCGAGTTCGTGCTCAAGAGCGGGCGCACCAGCCCGTATTTCTTCAATGCCGGCCACTTCGATTCGGGCGCCCGGCTGGCGGCGCTGGCCGCCTGCTATGCCGACGCCCTGGACACAGCGGGGACGGCGTTCGACCTGCTGTTCGGGCCGGCCTACAAGGGCATTCCGCTGGCCACGGCGCTGGCCTGCGAGTTCGCCCGCCGCGGCCGCGACCTGCCGGTGGCCTTCGACCGCAAGGAAGCCAAGACCCACGGCGAGGGCGGCTCGCTGATCGGCGCGCCGCTGGCCGGACGCCGGGTGCTGGTGGTGGACGACGTGATCACCGCCGGCACCGCGGTGCGCCACGCCCTGGGACTGATCACCGCCGCGGGCGGCATTCCGGCCGGGATCGTGATTGCGCTGGACCGCCAGGAAGTAATCGACACCGATGCCACGCCGCGTCGCTCGGCCGCCCAGGCGGTCTCGGCCGAACACGGCATCCCGGTGGTGGCGGTGGCCGGGCTGGAGGATCTGCTTGCGTTCACCGGCGAAAACGCGACACTGTCGGCTGAGCAGGCACGCCTTGGCGAGTACCGCACGCGCTACGGCGCCGCCTGAAAACGCATTCGACCGCCCGGGGGGACGGAACAATGACCAACGCCATGGCCCGCATCGCCTGCCTCATCCTGCTGGTGCTCGTATCGTCGGCTGCCCTGGCGCAGCGCGGTGGTACCGAGCGGCGCCTGTACTGCTGGGAAGAAGCCGGGCGCAAGGTCTGCGGTGACGCTCTGCCCGCCTCCGCGGTGGATGCGGCACGGACCGAGATCAGCGCCAGCACCGGCCGCATCCGCGGTCAGGTCGGCCGCGCCCTGAACGAGGAAGAGCGCGCCGCCGCCGAAGCCGAGGCCCGCCTCGCCGCCCAGCAGGCCGAGGCGGAGGCCGCCGCACGTCGCCGCGACATGGCCATGGTCGAGTCCTACAACACCGAAGCCGAGCTGGAACGCGCCTACGACAACCGCATCATCCTCATCGACGAGTCGATCAAGACCTCGCAGATGGGCGTGGAAAATCTGCGCATGAGCCTGCTGACCCAGCTGCGCAAGGCGGCCGAGGCCGAGCTGCAGGGCCAGTCGGTCGCCAGGCCAATGGCCAACAACATCGTCAGTCAGCACGGCGACCTGATGCGCCAGCAGGAAATCCTCAGACAGCAGCTGCAGGAGCGCACCGAACTGGACGCCGACCTGCAGGAGGCCCGCGCCCGCTACCGCAGCCTCACCGCCGGGAACCGCAGCCGCGACTGAGTCGCCGCAGCTTCGCAGGAGCGCCTGGCGCGCTCCCGCGGATGGTCAGGCCTTGCGGACGAATTCCGACTTGAGCTGCATCGGGCCGATGCCTTCGATGCGGCAGTCGATATCGTGGTCACCCTCGACCAGGCGGATGCTGCGCACCTTGGTGCCGCCCTTGACCACCTGCGAGGAGCCCTTGAGCTTCAGATCCTTGATCACGATGACGTCATCGCCATCGGCCAGCGGATTGCCGTTGGCATCGCGCACTTCCGCCGCCTGTTCCGCCGCTGCGGCCTGGGCGGCCTGCTCCTGCGGCGACCATTCGTGCCCGCACTCCGGACAGACCAGCAGATTGCGGTCTTCGTAGGCGTAACTGGAGCTGCACTGCGGGCAGTCGGGAAGCGTGGTCATCAGCATCTCGCATCAACGGAAACACCCTCCATTATCCCACTCCCGCCGCGCGCGCATGGCCGGCTGCTACGGGTCGGGCGGGGGCGGGTCGTGGCGGATGCGCAGGAAGCGGGCGAAGCGCGGCACACCGGCGGCGGTGTAGCCGTTGTAACGGTAGGTCACGTGCACGCCGACCGGCGGCGGGTTGGCGCGCAGTGCATCGGTCAGGCCGCTGCCAATGCGAAAGCGCAGGCCGTCCGCCCGCTCCACCACCAACGCGCCCAGCATGCCGGTGTATTTGCCGCGTCCTTCGGTATATCCCACCACGCGGGCCTCGGCATCCTGGAATGGCTTGAGCTTGAGCACGCCGTCGCTGCGCCCGGCCCGGTAGCGGGAATCGCGATGGTGCAGCATCAGCCCCTCGCCACCGGCATCGACCACGGCCTGCATCCGGCGCTGCAGCGCTGCGGCGTCGGCCACCGTGGCCTGCTCCACAGCCTGCAGCCAGACCACGTCGGCAGCGG
>DXCY01000197.1 GCA_019115725.1 Candidatus Luteimonas excrementigallinarum | reverse complement strand
CCTTGCAATACTGTGTTTACATACAGTCTATCGCTTAGCGGAAAGTTCTTTTACCCTCAGCCGAAATGCCTGCCGTTGCTAGACATTGCCAGCCAGTGCCCGTCACTCCCACTCAATCGTAGCCGGTGGCTTCCCGCTGATGTCATACACCACGCGAGAAACACCGCGCAACTCGTTGATAATCCTGTTGGACACGCGCCCCAGGAACTCATGTGGCAGGTGCGCCCAGCGGGCGGTCATGAAGTCCACGGTTTCCACGGCGCGCAGGGCGATAACCCATTCGTAGGCGCGTGCGTCGCCGACCACGCCGACGGATTTGATCGGCAGGAACACGGCGAACGCCTGGCTGGTCTGGTCGTACAGGCCGGTGCGGAACAGCTCCTCGATGAAGATGGCATCGGCGCGGGCCAGCAGCTCCGCGTATTCGCGCTTCACTTCGCCCAGGATCCGAACGCCCAGGCCGGGACCGGGGAACGGGTGGCGGTTGACCATCTTTTCCGGCAGGCCGAGTTCCACGCCCAAGCGGCGCACCTCGTCCTTGAACAGCTCGCGCAGCGGCTCCACGAGCTTGAGGTTCATGTGCTCCGGCAGGCCGCCCACGTTGTGGTGGCTCTTGATCATGTGGGCCTTGCCGGTGCGGCTGCCGGCCGATTCGATCACGTCCGGGTAGATGGTGCCCTGGGCCAGCCAGCGGGCGTTCTTCAGCTTGCCGGCCTCTTCCTCGAAGATCTCGATGAACAGGTTGCCGATGATCTTGCGCTTGGCTTCCGGGTCGGTGACGCCGGCCAGTGCGTTGAAGTAGCGATCGGCGGCGTCCACCTTGATGACCCGCACGCCGAGGTGGTCGGCAAAGGTGGTCATCACCTGCTCGGCTTCCTGGAAGCGCAGCAGGCCGGTATCCACGAACACGCAGGTCAGCTGCTGGCCGATGGCCTGGTGCAGCAGTGCGGCAACGACAGAGGAATCAACGCCGCCCGAGAGACCCAGGATCACCTCGTCGCTGCCCACCTGGGCGCGCACCTGGCTGATCTGGTCCTCGATGATGTTGGCCGCGGTCCACAGGGTCTGGCAGCCGCAGATGTCGGCCACGAAACGCCGGAACATCGCCTGACCCTGGGTGGTGTGGGTGACTTCCGGGTGGAACTGCACGCCGTACCAGCGCTTGTCGTCGTTGGCGAAGGCGGCCACGGGCACGCGGTCAGTGCTGGCGGTGACGATGAAGCCCGGCGGCTCCTTCGACACGTGGTCGCCATGGCTCATCCACACGTCGAGCCGCGCGGGGTTGCCCGCGTGGTCGGACAGGCCGGCCAGCAGCCGGTCCTCGGCCACGCGCTCGACCACGGCGTGGCCGTATTCGCGCTGATCGGCCGATTCTGTGGCACCGCCCAGCTGGTGGGCCATGGTCTGCATGCCGTAGCACACGCCCAGCACCGGGACGCCGCTGTCGAAGACTTCCTGTGGCGCACGCGGCGAGCCTTCCACCGTGGTCGATTCCGGGCCGCCGGAAAGGATGATCCCCTTCGGCGCGAAGTCGGCGATCTCGGACGGGTCGTGGTCCCAGGCCCAGACTTCGCAATACACGCCGATCTCGCGGATCCGGCGGGCGATGAGCTGGGTGTACTGCGCCCCGAAATCGAGGATCAGGATCTTGTCGGCGTGGATGTTGGTCGTCATGGGGTCGGCGTTTGGGCAGGACGGCACGGGCACGGTGCGTTACCGCACAGTACAGAGTGGGAGCGGATGGGTCAGGCGGCTTTGCGGGCGGCTTCGCGCGCGCGGAGCGCCCTCAACCCATCCGGTAGTTCGGCGGTTCCTTGGTGATCTGGACGTCGTGCACGTGGCTCTCGCGCTGGCCGGCGCCGGTGATCTTCACGAACTGCGGCTTGGTGCGCATTTCCTCGACGGTGGCGCAGCCCACGTAGCCCATGGTGGCGCGCAGGCCGCCGATCAGCTGGTGGATCACGCCGGCCAGCGGGCCGCGATACGGCACGCGCCCTTCGATGCCCTCGGGCACCAGCTTGTCGGCACTGGCGGCATCCTGGAAGTAGCGGTCGCTCGACCCCTTCTCCATCGCTGCCAGGCTGCCCATGCCGCGGTAGCTCTTGTAGCTGCGGCCCTGGTAGAGCTCGGTCTCGCCCGGGGTTTCCTCGGTGCCGGCGAACAGGCCGCCAATCATCACCGTGGAGGCGCCGGCGGCCAGGGCCTTGCCGATATCGCCGGAATAGCGGATGCCGCCGTCGGCAATCAGAGGGATCCGGTCCTTCAGCGCCTCGGCCACCATGTCGATGGCGGTGATCTGCGGCACGCCGACGCCGGCCACCACGCGGGTGGTGCAGATCGAGCCCGGGCCCACGCCCACCTTCACCGCGTCGGCACCGGCATCCATCAGCGCCAGTGCGGCATCGCCGGTCACGATGTTGCCGCCCACCACCTGCACCTGCGGGAAGTTCTTCTTGGTCCAGGTCACGCGGTCCAGCACGCCCTGCGAATGGCCGTGGGCGGTATCGACGATGATCACGTCGACGCCGGCGGCGGCCAGGCGCTCGATGCGCTCCTCGGTATCGCCTCCCACGCCAACCGCGGCGCCCACCAGCAGGCTTTCGGAGGCGTCCTTGGCGGCGTTGGGGTTGTCCTGGGCCTTCTGGATATCCTTGACGGTGATCAGGCCGCGCAGCTGGAACCGGTCGTTGACCACCAGCACCTTTTCAATCCGGTGGCGGTGCAGCAGCTCGATCACTTCCTCGTCGCTGGCACCCTCGTTCACCGTGACCAGCTTGTCCTTGCGGGTCATGATGTTGCGCACCGGGTCGTCCAGCTTCTTCTCGAAGCGCATGTCGCGACCGGTCACGATGCCCACCAGCTGGTCGCCCTCCACCACCGGCACGCCGGAGATGTTGCGCGCGCGGGTGAGCTTGAGCACCTCGCCGATCGAGGTCTGCGGGCCAACGGTAAACGGCTCGCGGATCACCCCGGCTTCGAAGTTCTTCACCTGCAGCACGTGCTGTGCCTGGCGCTC
The DNA here is from genome assembly GCA_019115725.1 of Candidatus Luteimonas excrementigallinarum. GTDB lineage: Bacteria > Pseudomonadota > Gammaproteobacteria > Xanthomonadales > Xanthomonadaceae > Luteimonas > Luteimonas excrementigallinarum. The sequence continues at coordinate 2,436 of DXCY01000197.1, read as the reverse complement.
GGCGCTCATGTTCTTGTGCATGATGCCGATGCCGCCGAGCTGGGCCATGGCAATTGCCAGGCGCGCTTCGGTCACCGTGTCCATGGCAGCCGACACGATGGGCAGGTTCAGGTGCAGGTCGCGGGTGAACCGGGTGGCGAGGGAAACGTCCTTGGGAAGGACAGTGGAATGCGCCGGGACGAGGGAGACATCGTCATAGGTGAGCGCTTCGGCCTGGATGCGCAGCATGAGGCGGTCCGGATCTGGGAAAGCACACCATTGTACTGCACGGCCGCGGCCATTACGTCCTGCCAGGGATGGGTCTGGGTGTTCCGCCGGCGATGCTTTTACCGGGCTGCGCGCAGACCCAGATCGCCGGATTCGCTGGCCTCCACGGCCTCCAGCGTGTTCTGCATCAGCGTGGCCACCGTCATCGGCCCGACCCCGCCCGGAACCGGGGTGATCCAGCTGGCGCGGCGCGCAGCCGCGTCGAACTGCACGTCGCCAACCAGACGGCCGTCGTCGAGCCGGTTGATGCCCACGTCGATCACCACAGCGCCGGGCTTCACCCACTCGCCCGGGATCAGGCCCGGGATGCCCACGGCCACCACCAGGATGTCCGCCTCGCCCACGTGCCGCTGCAGTACTTCGGGCGGGGTGAACTTGTGGCAGCTGGTGACGGTGCAGCCGGCGATCATCAGTTCCAGCCCCATCGGCCGGCCCACGTGGTTGCTGACGCCGACGATGGTGGCGCTCTGGCCGCGCACGGGACGGTCGGTCCAGGCCAGCAGCGTGGTGATGCCGCGCGGAGTGCACGGGCGCAGGCCGAACTGGCGCAGGGCCAGGTGGCCGACGTTTTCAGGATGGAAGCCGTCCACATCCTTGCGCGGATCGATGCGGTGGATCAGCCGGGTGGCATCGGGAATGCCCGGCAGCGGCAGCTGCACCAGGATGCCGTGCACCTCGGGATCGGCGTTGAGCCGGTCGATCAGCGCCAGCAGCTCGGCCTCGCTGGTCCCGGCCGGCAGGTCGAAATCAATCGCGCGGATGCCCACCTTCTCGGCCGCCCGGCGCTTGTTGCGCACGTAGGACTGCGAGGCCGGATCGCTGCCCACCAGCACCACGGCCAGTCCGGGCGCGGGTTTGCCGGCGGCCAGGCGTGCCTCCACCTTGAGGCGGAGCGAATCGAGCAGGCTGTCGGCAATGGCCCTGCCGTCGAGGATGCGTGCGGTCATGCGGAAGATTGTGCGCTGCGATAAAGTCGAAGCCCCTATTCTCGCCGTTTCATCCCGCGGGCGAAAGCACCGGGATGTTGAAGACATGACCGAAGCAGACCGCACCACTGTTGAAATCGAAGCCGCCGCCTTCCGCCGCCTGCGCAAGCACCTGCTGGAAGACCGGCCGGACGTGCAGAACATCGACCTGATGATCCTGGCCGGCTTCTGCCGCAACTGCCTGGCCGACTGGTACGGCGAGGCCGCCACCGAGCACGGCATCGGGATGGACAAGGGCGCGGCGCGCGACCACTTCTACGGCATGCCCTTCAGCGAGTGGAAGGCGCAGCACCAGCGTCCCGCGACGCCGGAGCAGATCGAGGCGTTTGAAGCGCTGCAGCATGGCCGCGAAGGGAAATAGCCCGATAGTTCCTTCATCGGGTGTCGGGGACGTAGCCCCGACCTGCAGGCTGACACAGGGTGTCGGGGGCGTAGCCCCGACCTACGGGGTGGAACAAGGTGTCGGGGGCGTAGGGCCGACCTACGGGGTGGCACAGTCGTAGGTCGGCCCTACGCGGCCGACATGATGCTGCCAGGATCGTCGCGCCGGCCTACGCGCCGGAGCAGAACGCCTGGTAATCGATATAGCCGGGGAACTCCCGTCCTGGGGCACACAGCGGGCAGTCCGGGTCCGGCCCCAGCCGGGTTTCGCGGAAGCGCATGCCCAGCGCGTCGAAGTGCAGCAGGCGCCCGCGCAGCGGTTCGCCAAGGTCCAGCAGCAGCTTGATCGCCTCCGTCGCCTCCAGCAGGCCCACCACGCCGGGCAGGATGCCCAGTACGCCGGCTTCCGAGCAGTTGGGAGCGAACTCCGGCGGCGGCGGCTCCGGAAACAGGCAGCGGTAGCACGGGCACTGGCCGCGATGGCGGCCGGCATCGAACACGCTCACCTGCCCCTCGAACCGGTGCACGGCGCCATACACCAGCGGCTTGCCGAGCTTCACGCAGGCGTCGTTGAGCAGGTAGCGGACCGGAAAGTTGTCGGCGCCGTCGATTACCACGTCCACGTCGGCCAGCAGCCGTTCCACGTTGTCGCTGGTCACCAGCTCGGCCACCGCTTCTATGCGGGTCCGCGGATTGAGCGCGCCCAGCGTTGCCGCCGCGGAGGCCACCTTGGGGGTGCCGATCGACGCCTCGGTGTGCAGGATCTGGCGTTGAAGGTTGCTGCGGTCCACCACGTCGGGAT
>DXCY01000004.1 GCA_019115725.1 Candidatus Luteimonas excrementigallinarum | reverse complement strand
GCTGGGCCCGCGGCCTGCCCTGGCTGCTGGCCGGGCTGGCCATGTTCGGCCCGTTCACCATCGACACCATCTTCCCTGCCTTCCTGCAGATGGGGGAGGACCTGCGTGCCGACAAGCTGGCCATGCAGCAGACCATCAGCGTGTACCTGGTGGCCTATGCGCTGATGAGCGTGGTTCACGGACCGCTGTCGGATGCGCTTGGCCGGCGCCGGGTGATCCTGGGCGGACTGGTGGTGTTCACCCTGGCGTCGATTGGCTGCGCCATGGCCAATGAGCTGGGCACGCTGCTGGTCTTCCGCGCGGTGCAGGGTCTTTCAGCGGGCGTGGGCGTGGTGGTTGGGCGCGCGGTGATCCGTGATCTCTACCAGGGCAACGATGCCCAGCGGCTGCTGAGCCAGGTGTCGATGATTTTCGGCATCGCCCCGGCGATCGCGCCGATTATCGGCGGCTGGATCCTCGGCTGGGCCAGGTGGCCGGCGATCTTCTGGTTCCTGGTGCTGTTTTCCGTGGTGCTGCTGCTGGCCACCTGGCGCTGGATGCCGGAAAGCCTGCCGGTGGCCGAGCGCCGTTCGCTGGCACCGCGACACCTGCTGCGCGACTACATCAACATCTTCTGCAATGCCCGGTTCCAGCGGCTGGCTGCGGGCGGGGCGTTCAACTTCGCCGCCCTGTTCCTGTTCATCGTCTCCGCGCCGGCGTTCATCATGGACCTGCTGGCATTGGACGAAAACCAGTTCGGCTGGCTGTTCATCCCCATGATCAGCGGCATGATGACCGGTGCCTGGGTCTCGGGACGCGCGGCGGGGCGCATGAAAGGCGTCACCCTGGCGAACATCGGCTTTGCCTGCAGTGCGGTCGCCATTGCCGCCAACATGGTCTATTACCTCGTGGTCGACGTGCCCGCCGTGCCGTGGGCGGTACTGCCGCTGGTACTCAACGCCTTCGGCATTGCCCTGGTGTTCCCGATCGTGACCCTGGCGATCCTGGATATGTTCCCCGCCCAGCGTGGCGCCGCGGCCTCGCTGCAGGCCTTCACCGGGCTGGTGCTCAACGCCGTTGTCGCCGGCCTGCTGTCGCCGCTGGTCAGCGGCACCGGTATCGGCCTGGCCAGCCTGGCGGCCACCTTCCTGGTGATCGGCTGGTTCTTCTGGCGCTGGGAGACCCGTGGGCATCGGCCGCCTCCCCAGGTGCCTGCCGAACCCGCTCGTTATGAACCAACGGAGCAGCTGTAGGCAGGATTGGACGCTCCATCGGGATGCGTTGGCCGCACGGCTGCCGGCCAGGTCTGAGCCGGCTGCCCCTTCGCTGTGTCAGCAGTTAGAATCCGGCCACCCCAAGGATGAGGAGGCAAGGATGGATCCGATCGCGATTCCCGATGTTGCGCTGGTCGACAATACCGAACAGCGGACTCCACTGGTGCTCGTGCTGGACTGTTCCGGCAGCATGGGCGGGCAGCCCATCAATCATTTGAACGAAGGGCTCCAGCTGCTCGAGCAGGAGCTCAAGAGTGATGTGATTGCCGCCAAGCGCGTTCGCGTGCTGGTCATCAGCTATGGCGGCATGGACGAAGCCACGCTGGTCGGAGACTGGCAGGACGCCATGGATTTCACCGCGCCTGTGCTCAAGGCCCACGGCACCACGCCGATGGGGCATGCGGTGGATCTCGCGCTGACGGAAATCGAGAGCGAGAAGGTGCGCTTCCGCCAGGCGGGTGTCGCCTATACGCGGCCGTGGCTGTTCCTCATGTCTGACGGTCTGCCTACCGATGCGTTCCAGGCGGCTGCGCAGCGTTGCCGGGGCGATGAGGCTGCGAGCAAGGTGGCGGTCTTCCCCATTGCAGTCGGCAATGCCGATGCCCAGGTGCTGGGTGAATTCAGCAACAACGGCGCGCGTGCGGTGAAACAGCTGCAGGGACTTCAATTCCGCGAGCTCTTCCAGTGGCTGAGTGCCAGCATGCGGGTGGTGTCCCACTCCACGCCCGGTGGCCAGGCCCAGCTGCCGTCGACCGACAGCTGGTCCACGGTTCCCGTCTGATATGGCGTGGAAGGTGGTGGCAGCTTCCGCCACCGGCCGTTCGCACCGGGACTCCGGAACTCCCTGCCAGGATGCATTCGCTTTCTCCCAGGCAGGAGATTCTCTGGTCGCGGTGGTCTGTGACGGAGCCGGTTCCGCCCTGCATGCCGACGAGGGGGCAACCACGATCGCCCAGCAGACAGTGGCTGCGCTGGGCGCCCGGCTGCGTGATGACCGGCTGGGGCGGAACGAAACAGACTGGGCCGGGATCCTGGCGGAGGCGGTGGCTGCGGCGCGCGCCAGCCTGGAGCACCTGGTGGTGGGGCGTCACGGCCAGCTGCGGGATTACGCCTGCACGCTGGTCGGGGTGATGGCCGCGCCGTCCGGCGGCTGTTTTTTCCACCTTGGGGATGGGGTGGGCATCTGCGAGTACAGCGATGGCGCGGTGGTGCTGTCACCGCCGGAGAATGGGGAGTACGCCAACGAAACCTGGTTCATCACGGATCAGGAATGGCGGAAGCGGCTACGCGTGACGCCGTTTGACGGAGGCGTGTCAGCCATTGCCCTGATGTCCGATGGGGCAGAGAGCTTCGTGATGGACAAGGGCGGGACTGATCTGTACCGGCCGTTCATCGACCCCGTCGTCCGGTATCTGCGGCAGGTCGACGCCGATCAGGGCGCGCGCGCGTTGCAGGCCACATTGGGAGATGCCAGGACGGATGCGATCACCAGCGATGACAAGACGCTGTTGATTGCCCTGGCCAGCTGACGGAGTTTTCATGGCTGGGCGCGAGGGCACCGTGGTTTTCGACAACGCCGGTCGCCGGCTGGTACTCGGCCGGCTGATCAAGAGTGGCGGGGCGGGCAGCGTATTCCTGCTGGACAACGCGGCGGGAAGCGTAGCGAAGCTGTATCACCCGGGGGTGGGGCTGGAGGTCTATGAGCGCAAGCTGCAGGCGATGCTTGCGCTGTGTCCGGATCTGCCGGACAGGATTGAAAACGGGAAGCGCCACGTCCAGATCGCATGGCCTGAGGCTTTGCTGCGGGACAGGCAGGGACGCTTCATCGGGTTCAGGATGCCCAAGCTGGATATCGCAGCTACCAGCGATCTCGAGCATGTCCTGCAGGAGCGGCAGGCACGGGCGGAAGGGCTGCCCACGGGGCTGGGCCCCAAGGCGGTACTGGCGGCCAACCTGGCGGTCACGCTGGCCGCGCTGCATCGGCGTGGCCATTACGTCGTGGACCTCAAGCCGCTGAACCTGCGTTTCTACCGGGAGTCGCTCTACATCGCCCTGCTGGACTGCGATGGGTTCAGCGTACAGGGGCGGGGTGAACGCTTCCCCGCCGGACAGGTCACCGCCGACTACCTGGCGCCCGAGTTCCACGGCTCCGGCGTGACCCCGGGAAGGGAAGAACAGCAGGACCGGTTTGCGCTGGCGGTCGTGGTGTTCCAGCTGCTCAATTCGGGAATCCATCCGTACAGCGGCCGGACGCGGAATGCCCGGCTGCCGACGGACCTGCCGGGGCGGATCAGGGCGCGCCTGTATGGCTATGGCCTACGGCCGCATGGTGACATCAAGCCGGTAGCTGTCAGCGGACATGGGCAGATGCCCGGGTCGCTGCGCACGTTGTTCGATCGCGCGTTCGCAGGGCCGGCGGAGTCACGTCCTTCCGCCGGGGAGTGGGCAGCGGAGCTGTCGACGTACGCGCGCCGCGACAGTAGGGCCCTGGTGGCCTGCGCCCGGGATGCCCGGCACCAGCATTTCACCGGACTTTCCTGTGGAGCCTGTGCCAGGGCTGCGGTGCTTGAGGACGCGCGCAAGCGCGCTGCGCGTGCCGGTGGCGTGCGCAGGGGAAATCGCCCGCAATCAGTCCGGGCCAATCGGCCAGCCCGGTCTCCGCGGACCGTGGTGCAGGCCCCGCAGGTGGCGACAGCTGCCCCGGCGCCCCCTCCGGCGCGGCCGCTCGGTTTCGGGGCCCGGATATCGCTTGCGGTGATCGTGCCGGTGCTGTTCGGCTGGGTTGCCACCTGGGGCATTGGTGCCGCAGACGTGTTTGAGAGTCTTCTTGCGCCGGGGTTCGGGGAGAAGATGGTGCGCACGGTCGAACTGCTCTTTCACTGCGGTGTGTTGCTGCTGGCCATGTTTTTCGCCCTGGTGCTGCTGCCCGTCCTGCTCGTGAGCAGGCGTCCATGAGGGCGGCGCCGGTCCTGGGCTGGTTGATGGGCCTGGGCCTGGTGTTGATGGTGCTGCCCGTGCTGGGCAAGGCGGCACTTCTGCCGTATTGGCTCCTTGAGTGGGTGGGGGGCTGGTTCGTTACCGGGCAGACTGGCGGCCGGCTGCTTGGCTTCCGCGGCGGGGTGACGCTGGCAGGCGTGCCAGCGGTGCTGGCCTTGCTGTACGTGGCTGTGAAGGATCGCGATGAGCGCTATCTGGCCGGCGCCGTCGGCGTTTTCCTCGCCCTGCTTCTGATCATGCTGGTGGTGGCGCCGGCGAAGCGGATCCAGGAGTCGGCCGCTACCTCTGTAGAACCGCCGGTGTCTGCGCAGGGTCCGGTGTCCGCGCGGAACCGGGGGGCGGCAAGGGAAGATGTTCCGGGCAGGAGTTCGCGTGAAGAATATGAGCGGCAGGCTCCCGGCTTGATCCATGGGATCGCGCAGGCAGCCGCACGCCGCCAGACCGGACGCGTGGATACACAGCTGCAATGGATGGCGAAATGGTCGGAAAGTGTGCCCGCAGGCACGCGCGTCGGCCCGGCTACCCCTGACGAACGACAGGACCGGGCGGAACAGCTGGCAGGTCAGGCCCGGGTGGAGATGGTGGGGTTGAGAGGCGGTTCAACGCCGGTCGATGCACGGATCATCCGCCGACTGCCGCGTCCGCCGGAGTGGGTTCTCGTGGATGTCATGGAAAAGATCCAGGCCGCGCTGCTGTTGACCCCCGAGGATGGGTATCTATGGCTGGCGTACGGTTACCTGCTGGTGGACGTGGATGACGAGGCCGCCATGGGTGCGATGTCCATCGGCATTCGCCTTGCTCCCGGATCTGCAGAAGACGGACAGCTCCCCGATGAATGGTCCGATCGGCTGGAGCTCATGCAGGCCAGGTCGGCAATCACCCGGGTGCGCACGCATATCCTGCTCAATCGCGCCTGGCTGGCTGTG
>DXCY01000196.1 GCA_019115725.1 Candidatus Luteimonas excrementigallinarum | reverse complement strand
GCCCGTTGGCCACCGCTATCTCGCGATAGACCGCCCGGGCATCGCGGTTCTGGTCCGCCACCGCCTGGTTCACCGCCACCCGCGCGGACAGCGGGATCGCCCCGGCATCGCGCACCTGCACGGAACCGTCATTGCCAAAGCCCAGCGCGCCGCTGTCGAAATGCGGCCGCAGGGTGTTGCGGAACCGGTCGCGCATCCGCGCCCGGATCGCATCGATCGCCGGCGTGCTGACGGTGATATCCGGACTCTGCGCCTGCGCGGCACCGATCCCGAGCAGCATCAGCGGATCAAACCGTGCAGGCACCAGCGCCATGCCGCCCGGCTCTTCCGGGCCCTGCTCCCCGGGGAACAGGAGATCGTCATCGGCCGGCACGTCCGCTGGACGCCCGATCACGTCATCCACGAACTCGCGGGCCGCTTCACGCGCCTCCACCGCGGGAAAGTGCACGTTGATCGTCACGCAGGCCGTCAACAGCAGCACTGCGGCAAAACCGGATCCCAGCCAACGCTTCATCGTCATCTCCATTCAGTCCAGATCGCGGGCCCACCTCAATCCACCACCGGGGCCACATCGCCACCGATCGCCGCGGCCACCCGCTCCACCAGTGTCTGCCAGTCCACGTTGCGGTTGTGGCCGATCACCTGCAGCCGCGGGATGCCGGCGCCTTCAACGATAGTAAATGTGTTGCCCGCTGAACGCAGGCCGCCCATCCGGCACACCCCATTCTCCAGTCGGCAGCTGATCCCGATGCGCGAATAGCCGAAGTCGTCGAAAAACCCGATCAGCTGTCCCTGCAGCCCGCCCATGAACGATCCATTGCCCACGCTGGAAATGTTCTGCACCGCCCGCTGGCTGATCCGCTGGCGTACACCGCGTCGCGGCACCGTGCCCAGTTCCGCATCGAACGCGGACAGCTGCCAGTCCACCAGCCGCAGTCCGTCCACATGGCCCGACAGCCGGCCGGTGATATGCCCCAGGTCGAACACCTCGGTAATGGCGAACAGGTCCAGCTCGTGCAGCTCAAGGTCCGCAGACAGCGTGGGCGCGACGCCAAAGGGCCGATCCATGGACAGCGCGCCCACATCCACCCGGCCGTCGAACACCTCGACCGACAGCCCGCCGTCGAACACCAGGCGCTCACCCTCGTAGCGGGCAGCCGGGATCCGTCCGCTCAGCCTGCCGCCGAACGCGGGCCAGCCGAACGCCGAGGCCAGCCGCTCCACTTCCACATCTTCCACCGCGAGGCCGAAATCCAGCCGCAGCCCCTGCCCTGCCGCTGGCAGCCGCAGGGACAGTGGGTCCAGCCGCACGGTTCCGCCCAGCAATTCCACCGCAGCCGGCTCACGCAGGCGCAGCTCGCCGTCACGCCCACGCAGTGCCAGCTGCGCCGGACCGAATTCCAGCCCGCCCACCGCCGCCGTGCGCCATCCCAGCACGCTGTCCGCGGCCGCGCCCCGCGCCAGGGCGATCTCGCCATCCAGGCCCTGGAAGGCAAAACGTCCGCCCTGCCCCTGCAGGTCCAGCCGGTGCAATTGCAGGCGGCCGTGGCGGATGCCGTCTGCATCCATGCCGATCCGGCCCTCCAGCCCGCCCTGCATCTGCAGCTCGCGCAGTCCGGCCAGTGCCAGCCACCCGGACAGATAGCGGGCCGGCAGCTGGCTGGCATCGGCGCTGACCAGCTCGACATCCAGGGATTCCAGGCCAGCATCGACCCCGAACTCCGCTGCGCCCCGGGCCATCAGGGTGGAGCCGTCCTGCCAGCTGAAGCTGTCCAGCCGCCAGCCTGTGGCGGGCGTTTCGCGCACTGCGCTCACCTGCAGCGGCACCTGCGTGTCCGGCAGATCGATGAACGCATTGCCGAACAGCAGGGCGCCGCCGCCCAGCACGCCCTGCACGTTCACCAGCTGGCGCCCACCGGGGCTGCGATAGCCGATGTCCATCTGTGCCACGAGGCCTTCGCCGGCGGCGCTGGCATCCACGGTTTCAAATGCACCGTCGGTCAGCGACAACTGCGCATCCAGTGCCATGGTGCCGCCGGGTGCCTGGCCCAGGCGCACCGTTCCGTCGATGCTTCCCGCGCCCAGCTGGGCGGCCGACCAGGCCTGCGTCACCAGCGCCTGCGTCCAGGCCAGCGGCACGCGGGTCAGCTCGATTCGGGCAAGGTCGGCCGCGTCCGGGTCGTGGGCCACGTGGATCCGGGAACCACCATCGGTCAGCGCGGCCGTGATCCCGGCCGCCTCAAGATCCAGTGCCAGCCACATCTGCGGCCCGGCGCCCGCACGCAGCGCACCTTCGCAGTGCCAGCTGCCCTGCGGGTCAACGGGTCGCTGCAGCGGACACTCCCACGTCAGATCACGGAATGCATAGCCCAGGTCCTCCGCCACCAGCCGGTCCACGCTGAGCTGCAGCCGGCCCTGCGCGGACTGCGCCGGCCACTCCAGCCGCGCAGACACGCCATGCAGGTCCGCCACCGGGCTGTCGATGCGCGCGATCCGCGCTTCCAGCACGCGCGCCTGCACCTGCGGCGCCCACGCCGGCAGAACCACGCCCAGCATCAGTAGTAGGATGCAACGCATCATGCCGCGAGCATACCGAGGGAACGGGAGCGGACAATGAAGCAGAGCGTGCTGTTGCTGGAAGATGAACCCACCAGCCGGATGTTCCTGGCCACGGCGCTGGCCGGGCTGCCGATACAGGTCGACACCGCGCAGTCGGTGGCCCAGGCCCGCGAGCTGGCCGCGCAGGGCGGACACTCCCTGTGGCTGTTTGATGCCAACCTGCCCGATGGCACCGGTGCGGACCTGCTGGGTGAACTGCGCAGTCAGGGCATGGCCACGCCGGCCCTGGTCCACACCGCGGCCCTGGATGCGGACGAACGCCGGCACCTGCTGGCCCGTGGTTTCAGCACCGTGGTGATCAAGCCGCTGGGAGCCGAGGCATGGCGCCAGGCGGTCAGCACCGCGCTGGCCCAGGCACCCGCACCGCTGCCGCTGGGCGAAAGCCCGGCCGCGTACGGCGCCCCGGACGACCTTCCGGTCTGGGATGACGCGGCTGCCATCGCGGCGCTGGGCGGCAGCCGCGACAACGTCGATGCCCTGCGCGGTCTGTTCCTGGCCGAACTGCCGACGGCCCGCGACGAGATCATGGCCGCGGCCCGGGCCGGCAACCACGTTGCAATGCACGACACGCTGCACAGGCTCCGGGCCAGCTGCGGCTTCGTGGGCGCCGCGCGGCTGGACGCCGCCGGACAGGCCCTGCGTGATGCCCCGGACTGCTCCGCCCGCCTGCAGCACTTCATGGATGCGGTGGAAGCCACCGCTTCGTAAGGATCACTGCGGGCTGATCCGCCCCAGCGCGCCCATCAGCTCCCACGACTTCAGCCCACGTCCCCCAAGGTGGTGGCTGATCGCTTCGCGCAGCGCACGGCGCAGGCCGGGCAGATCCTCGCGCTCGGGCAGGGTGTCGGCGGCCAGGGCCATCAGGCCGCGGCCGGAGGCATCGCTGCGCTCACCAGCGCGCTGGTCGCGCACGCGGCGCAGGCCGTGCTCGGGCTCGATCCGGTAACGACCGGCCGGATCCAGCGGCTCGCCTTCGGCATCAACGCTGAAATCAAACCCCACGCCCAGCGCCTCCAGCAGGTCCCGCTCGAAACGGCGCAGGGTCCAGGCCAGCGGCTCCGCCCGGCGCAGGCGCTCGCGCACGGTGCCGTAGAGCGCGTACAGCTGCGGCTGCGGATCCTGACGCGGCACCAGCCGCAGCACCAGCTCGCCCAGGTAGAACCCGGCCATGCTGGCCTCGCCCACCAGCAGCGGCGCGCTGTCGATCTGTTCCGCGGCATTGAGCCAGGCCAGCTCCCCGCGCTGGGTGGCCTCCAGCCGGATGTGCTGCATGGGCTGCAGCGCGGCACGCAGTGCCTGGCGCCTGGGCCCCGTCACCCCCCGCGCCACCAGCCCCAGCCTGCCGTGATGGGCGCTCAGCACCTCCACCATCAGGCTGGTCTCCCGCCACCGCCTTGCGTGCAGCACGTAGGCCGGCTCGGCGTGGTAGCGCAATCAGGGTTCCTCGTAACCGAACGCGCGCAGCGCCGCCTCGTCGTCGGACCAGCCTTCGCGCACCCGCACCCAGGTCTGCAGGAACACCCTGGAGCCGAACAGCCGCTCCATCTGCTCGCGCGCGCGGGTACCGATATCACGCAGGCGCTCGCCGCCCTTGCCGATCACGATTGCCTTCTGGCCGTCGCGCTCAACCCAGATCACAGCCCCGATCCGCAGCAGCACGCCGCCCTTGGGCGATGGCTCCTCCACGAAGGACTCGATCTCGACCGTCGTGGCATATGGCAATTCCGCGCCGAGCTGGCGCATGAGCTGCTCGCGCAGCAGTTCGGCGGCCAGGAAACGCTGGCTGCGATCGGTGATTTCATCTTCGCCATACAGCGCCGGCTGTTCCGGCAGCAGCGCCAGGGCGCTGTCCACCAGGCCGTCCAGCCCCTTGCGCTTGAGCGCCGAGACCGGGTGCACGCTGGCGAACTCCCGCCCTTCGCTGACCTTGGCCAGGTACGGCAGCAGCGCGCCCTTGTCCTGGATCCGGTCCACCTGGTTGACCACCAGCACGACCGGCACGTCGGCCTGGCGCAGGGTCTCGTAGGCGGCGGTGTCCTCATCCTCCCAGCGGCCGGCATGCACCACCAGCATGGCGGCATCCACGCCTTCCAGCGCGCCGCGCGCGGAACGGTTCATCCAGCGGTGCATGGCGCTGGCCGTGGCCTTGCCGTGGTCACGATGCAGGCCGGGCGTATCCACCAGCACCAGCTGGCCGGCCGGGAAGCTGGCAATACCCAGCATCCGGTGGCGGGTGGTCTGCGGGCGGTTGGAAACAATACTGATCTTGGCGCCCACCAGGGCGTTGACCAGGGTGGATTTGCCGACGTTGGGGCGGCCGATGACGGCCACGTGGCCGGCACGGTGGGGAGCGGTCTGTGTCATGCGCCCATTGTAGGACGGGTCTCGAGCTGGGCGAGCACCTTTTCTGCCGCCTGCTGCTCCGCGGCACGGCGCGAGCCGCCTTCACCCTCGGCGGTCGCCGCCGGCTGGGCGGTGCTGCAGCGTACGTGGAAGGTCTTGTCGTGTTCCGATCCGGACTCGCCCAGCAGCTCGTAGGTGGGCAGCGGGTGCTGGCGTCCCTGCAGCCATTCCTGCAGGCGGGTCTTGGGATCCTTGCCCACCTTGCCGACCACCAGCGCATCCAGTTCCGGCGCCAGCCAGTCCATCACCACGGCGCGACAGGCGTCCAGGCCGGCGTCGAGGTAGATCGCGGCGATCACTGCTTCCAGGGCGTCGGAAAGGATGGAATCGCGGCGGTGGCCACCGGATTTCATTTCTCCCGGGCCGAGCACCAGCCGCGGCCCCAGATCGAGCCGACGGGCGATGCGGGCCAGGGTGGATTCGCGCACCAGCTCGGCGCGCGCGCGGGTCATGGCACCTTCGTCGGCCCGGGGCCAGCGCTGGTACAGGGCTTCGGCGGCTACCAGGCCAAGCAGCGCATCGCCGAGGAACTCCAGCCGTTCATTGTGTGGTGCTCCGGCGCTGCGATGCGTCAGGGCCTGCAAAAGCAGGCCCTGGTCATTGAAGCGGTGGCCGGGGAAATCAGTCGATGCTGCCGGCACGCGTCAACATCTGGACTGAATTGAACTTGCCCACCACGTCGAGATTGCCCACCAGCGGGCGGCGCACTTCGTACTCGACGTTCATTTCCCAGCCGTTGTCGACCCGGCGCAGCTTCACGTGCTCTTTCTTCACGTTCTCCGAGTAGCTGATGTACAGCCGGCGGAAGAACAGGTCCTGGATCCGGGCCGGATCCTGGGTGGCGATGCCCGGCTCGTTGGCCAGGCCCTTCATTGCCGAACGCACGCTGTAATACTCGGAATACATCGGGAACAACCGCATGGCCACGTAGGCGAAAAAGCCCACCACGGCCAATACGATCACGAACCCGAGCAGGGTCATCCCCTTCTGTTTGCGCTTCATTGTTTTCTCCCCAGGGAACGCAATCCTGCCAGGCGCGGCTGCCGGCAGATTACTGGATCCGGTTGCCGATCCGGTCGAAACCGATGCCCCCTGCATCGCCGTCCCAGCTCATCCAGATCAGGAACGCCTTGCCGCGCAGCTGGCTTTCAGGAAGCGTACCCCAGAAGCGGCTGTCATCGCTCCTGTCACGGTTGTCGCCCATCACGAAATAATGCCCCTCGGGGACGGTCCACGGACCGCGCTCGGCGGGATCGGCGATCGGCAGCCGGGTTTCCAGCACCTGGTGGCTGCGCCCGCGCCCGGTCACGGTTTCCGCCAGCAGCTGCGCCCCGTCCATCTCACGCCCGCGGCCGCGGCCCTGGTAATCGCCGATGGGGGCGTACTCGAACGCGGTGCCGTTCACGTAGACGGTGTTGTCCACGTAATCAATCGTGTCGCCCGGAATGCCGATCACCCGCTTGATCCAGTCCTGCTCGGGCTGGTGCGGCGGCCGGAACACCACCACATCGCCGCGCTTGGGCTCGCCGATCGACACCACTTTTTTGTTGTTGATCGGCAGGCGCAGTCCGTAGGAGAACTTGTTGACCAGGATGAAATCGCCGATCAGCAGCGTCGGCATCATCGAGCTGGAGGGGATGCGGAACGGCTCGGCGACAAAGCTGCGCAGGATCAGCACCACGATCAGCACCGGGAAGAACGCCTTGGAATAATCCACGGCGATCGGCTCCTTCTCTTCCAGGAGTCCCGCCTTTGCCGCGCGCCGCTTGGCGAATACCAGCTTGTCCAGCAACCAGATGATGCCGGTCGTAAAGGTCAGTACAACCAGGCCGATCTCAAACCATTTCATTGTGGCTCCTTGGGAGCAATCACGAATCGCGGCCCGTATTGAGCACCGCCAGGAAGGCCTCCTGCGGGATCTCCACCCGGCCCACCTGCTTCATCCGCTTCTTGCCTTCCTTCTGTTTTTCCAGAAGCTTCTTCTTGCGCGAAATGTCGCCACCATAGCACTTGGCCAGCACGTTCTTGCGCAGCGCCTTGACCGTGGTGCGGGCGATGATCTGCGAGCCGATCGCGGCCTGGATGGCGACGTCGAACTGCTGGCGCGGAATCAGCTCGCGCATCTTCTCGGTCAGCTCGCGGCCACGGCGGTCGGCGTGGCTGCGGTGGACGATGATCGACAGCGCATCGACCTTGTCGCCGTTGATCAGGATGTCCACCCGCACGAACGGGCCCGGGTCGAAACGCACGAAGTGGTAATCCAGCGAGGCATAGCCGCGGCTGACCGATTTGAGCCGGTCGAAGAAGTCCAGCACCACCTCGGCCATCGGCAGCTCGTAGCTCACCTGCACCTGGCTGCCCATGTACTGGATGCCGATCTGGCTGCCGCGCTTTTCCTCGCACAGGGTGATCACCGCGCCCACGTAATCCGGCGGGGTGAGGATGTTGGCGCGGATGATCGGCTCGCGCACCTCGTCGATCTGGTTGGAAGGTGGCAGATCCGCCGGGTTGTCCAGCGGGATCACTTCGCCACCGACCTTGAGCACTTCGTAGATCACCGTGGGTGCGGTGGTGATCAGGTCCAGGTCGTATTCGCGCTCCAGCCGCTCCTGCACGATTTCCATGTGCAGCATGCCCAGGAACCCGCAGCGGAAGCCGAAGCCCATGGCCTCCGAGCTCTCCGGCTCGAAGCGCAGCGCGGCGTCGTTCAGGCGCAGCTTGTCCAGCGCCTCGCGCAGGTCCGGGTAGTCGTCGGCGTCAACCGGGAACAGGCCCGCGAACACGCGCGGCTGCATTTCCTGGAAGCCCGGCAGCGGTCCGGGTGCCGGATCCCCGGCCAGCGTCAGGGTGTCGCCCACCGGCGCGCCGTGCACGTCCTTGATGCTGGCCGTCACCCAGCCCACCTCGCCCGCGGCCAGCTTGCCGGTGACCTTGCGCTTGGGGGTGAACACGCCCACGCCGTCCACCTGGTGGGTGCGGCCGGTGGACATGACCTGCAGCTTGTCGCCGCTCTTGATCTCGCCCTGCACCACCCGCACCAGCGACACCACGCCCAGGTAGTTGTCGAACCAGGAATCGATGATCAGCGCCTGCAGCTTGTCGGTATCGCCCTTCTCCGGCGGCGGGATGCGGGTGACGATCGCCTCCAGCACCTCCTCCACGTTCAGCCCGGTCTTGGCGCTGACCGCGATCGCATCGGTGGCATCGATGCCGATCACCGCTTCGATCTCTTCCTTGGCCCGGTCCGGGTCGGCCGTGGGCAGGTCGATCTTGTTCAGGACCGGAATCACCTCCAGGCCCTGCTCCACCGCGGTGTAGCAGTTGGCGACCGACTGCGCCTCGACGCCCTGGGCGGCATCCACCACCAGCAGCGCGCCCTCGCACGCGGCCAGCGAGCGGCTGACCTCGTAGCTGAAGTCCACGTGGCCCGGGGTGTCGATGAAGTTGAGATGGTAGGTCTGCCCGTCACGCGCCGTGTAGGGCACGGACACCGACTGCGCCTTGATGGTGATGCCGCGCTCGCGCTCGATCGGGTTGTTGTCGAGCACCTGCTGTTCCATCTCGCGCGCAGTCAGTCCTCCACACAGCTGGATGATGCGGTCGGCCAGGGTCGACTTGCCGTGGTCGACGTGGGCG
>DXCY01000195.1 GCA_019115725.1 Candidatus Luteimonas excrementigallinarum | reverse complement strand
CGCCCCGCCGCCTCCGACTACGCCCTGCCGCTCCCGTAGGTCGGGGCTACGCCCCCGACGCCTCCGCCACCGCCGTCACGGCTCACCGCCGATACACCCAGTGCCGCGACAGCGTGAAGCCGACCGCCGCGAGGGCCAGCTCCACCAGCGGCTTGGCCAGCCAGGCCCAGCGCAGGCCGAGGAGGTCGTCGACCTGGCCGATCGCCCAGGTGCTGGCGATGGTGGTGCCGATCCACATCAGAACGAAACGTCGCAGCTGCACCGGGCCCAGAGTGGTGTGCTCGCCGGCGAAGGTGAACTTGCCGTTGGCCCAGTAGCCCATCAGTGCCCCGCAGACCCGGCCGGCCACGTTGGCCGGGCGTACCGGAACGCCGGCGTGGCTGAGCGCCACCATGACCGCCCAGTCCAGCAGCCATTGCAGGCCGCCGATGATCAGGTAGCTGCGTGATTGACGGAGCAGGCTCAAGGCGAAAATGGCTCTCCAGAGGGGGCCGGCGGCATCGTAGCAGCGCGGCCCGTTAGAATCCGTATTCGTCTTTCACGGAACTGATATGAGCGCTCCCCTGCATGTGATCATCCTCGCCGCCGGCGAGGGCAAGCGGATGAACTCGGCCCTGCCCAAGGTGCTGCAGAAAGTGGCCGGCCGGCCGATGCTGGCCCATGTGATCGCCGCGGCGCGGAAGCTGGAGCCCGGGGCCATCCATATCGTCCATGGCCATGGCGGTGACCAGGTGCGCGCGGCGCTCAAAGGCCAGCCCGACCTGCTGTGGGCCGAGCAGGCCGAGCGGCTGGGCACGGGCCATGCCGTGCAGCAGGCGCTGGCCGACGTGCCCGACGGGGCCGAGGTGCTGGTGCTCTATGGCGATGTGCCGCTGATCACCGCTGCGAGCCTGCGCGGCTTGCTGGCCGGTGAGCGGGCTGCCCGCCTGGCAGTGCTGGTGGCCGAGCTGGAGGACCCGACCGGCTACGGCCGCATCGTGCGGGATTCCGAAGGTCACGTGGCCGCCATCGTCGAGGAGAAGGACGCCAACGACGAGCAGCGCAGCATTGGCATCATCAACACCGGCATTCTGGCCGCCGAGTCCACCGCGCTCAAGCGGTGGCTGGGCGCCGTGTCCAACGACAACGCCCAGGGCGAGTACTACCTCACCGACGTGTTCGCGCTGGCCGCGGACGAGTTCAGCCCGGCGGAGATGGTGTTGATCGCCGACCCGGTGGAAGCCGAAGGCGCCAATGATTCATGGCAGCTGGCGCAGCTCGAGCGCGCGTTCCAGCTGCGCCAGGTGCGTGAGCTGTGCCGGCAGGGCGCACGCGTGGCCGATCCGGCACGGGTGGATATCCGCGGCGAGGTCACCGTCGGCCGCGACGTGGAAATCGACGTGGACGTGGTGCTCGAGGGCAATGTGGAGCTCGGCGATGGCGTGCGGATCGGCCCGTTCTGCCGGCTGCGTGACGTGCGCCTGACCCTGGGCACCGAAGTGCGTGCCCACTGTGACCTGGAAGGCGTGGTGACCGAAGGCACGGCGCGCATCGGCCCGTTTGCGCGGCTGCGGCCGGGCACGGTGCTGGCTGACGGCGCCCAGATCGGCAATTTCGTCGAGACCAAGAACACCACCGTGGGCGTGGGCAGCAAGGCGGGGCACCTGAGCTACCTCGGCGATGCGGTGATCGGCGCCGGTGCCAACATCGGCGCGGGCACCATCACCTGCAACTACGACGGGGTGAACAAGTCGCGCACGGTGATCGGCGACAACGCCTTCATCGGCTCCAACGCCTCGCTGGTGGCGCCGGTGAGCATTGGGGACGGAGCCACCACCGCGGCCGGCTCCACCATCACCTACGACGTGCCGGCCGGTACCCTGGGCATCGGCCGCTCCCGGCAGAGCCTCAACGACCGCTGGCAGCGCCCTGCAAAGAAGTAGGTCGCCGACCTACAGAGGTAGGGTCAGGCTGACGCGCAGGCCGCCGCCGTCGCGGTTGTGCAGGGCGATGCGGCCGCCGTGGGCCTCGCAGATCTCGCGGGCCAGGGCCAGGCCCAGCCCGGTGCCCTGGCGCTTGGTGGAATAGAACGGCAGCAGGGCGTTGGCGAGCACCGCATCGCTCGTGCCGCTGCCGCGATCGAGCACGTCGATCCGCCAGGCGTCGGGCAGGCGGCGCAGCTCCAGGCGCACCTGGTCTGTGGGCGAGCCGGATTCGTGCGCGTTGCGCAGCAGGTTGATCAGGCACTGCTCCAGCTGTGCCTGGTCGAACCGGGCATGCCCGTCCAGAGCAGCCTCATCGAAGCCGAACTCCACCTGCTCGCGCAGGCCGTGCACGAAGCCCCGCCACGCCACCTGGGCAAGGCGCGGCGCAGGCAGCTTGGCGAAGCGCGCGTAATCGCCCAGGAATCCCTCCAGATGCCGGGCCCGGCTCTCGATGGTTTCCAGTGCCAGCGGCAGCCGGTCGTACTGGCCGCGGCGCACCAGCTCCGCGCCGGAGTGGGCCAGCGAGGCGATCGGTGCCAGGGAGTTGTTGAGCTCATGGCTGATCACCCGGATCACCTTCTTCCAGGTCTGCACTTCCTGGCGGCGCAGCTCGGCGGTCAGCTGGCGCAGCAGCACCAGCTCGTGGGGGCGGCCGTTGAGGCGGAAGCCGCGGCGCGAGAGGTGATAGATGTCCTCGCTGTCGTCACTGTCGCGATTGCCCACGGTGAACATGCTGTCGCCACTCTGGGCCATGGCCTCGCGCATCGCGTCCGGAGCGCGCTCCAGCAGGGCGTCGAGCGATTGGCCTTCCAGACGCCGGCCATCGCCCATCAATTTGCGGGCGGCGATGTTGGCCAGCACGATCCGCCGGCCCGGATCGGTCAGCAGCATCGCCACCGGGGTGTTCTGCACGAGGGTGTCCAGCAGCAGCTCGCGCTGGGCGATGGCGGTGCGCTGTTCGCGCAGTACCTCGCCCAGGCGGTTGTGGCTGTCCACCAGTTCGGCCAGTGCGCCGCGGCCCTGCCACGAAACCCCGAAGCTGAAGTCGCCATCGCGGTAGCTGGCCACGCTGCCGGCCAGGGCGCGGAACAGGGCGCTGGTGGGCGAGAGCAGCAGTCGCGTCTGCCAGGCCAGCAGCGGCAGCAGCGCGGTTACGGCGAGGGCCGCTGCGGCCCAGTCCGGAAGCCAGTTCTTCAGCAGCAGGGCAAGCGCTGCGGCAGCCGTCATGTGCAGCGCCGCCAGTCCCCACAGGGCCAGCCCCAGCGGTACGCGCTGCAGCCAGCGTTTCATCCTTCGCGATCCGCACCGCGGCGCAGGCCGTGCTTGTCCATCCGCCGATACAGCGCCTGGCGCGAGATGCCCAGATCCGCGGCGGCCTGCGCCAGCACCCCGTCGTTGCGGGCCAGTGCTGTTTCGATGGCCTCGCGATCGGGGTCGGCCGGTAACGCTTCCGCCGGTTGTGGTGAGGTTGCCGGTGCAGGCAGGCCGAAGGCCTCGGCAGGCACGGTTTCGCCAGCCGAAAGCAGCGCCGCCCGCTGCACCGCGTTGCGCAGTTCGCGCACGTTGCCCGGCCAGGGGTGACGCAGCAGCAGGCGCTCGGCATCGGCTGCAAGGCGTTTGCCCGCGGGCAGAAAGTGCCGCGCCAGGGGCAGGATGTCATCGGGCCGTTCGGCCAGCGCGGGCAGCTTCAACTCGATGGCGTTGAGGCGGTAGTACAGGTCTTCGCGGAAGGTGCCGGCGGCGATCGCGGCAGGCAGGTCTGCGTTGGTCGCGCTGACCACGCGCACCTTCACCTGGCGTTCGCGATTGGAACCCAGCCGCTCGAAGCGCCCGGTTTCAAGCACCCGCAGCAGCTTCATCTGCCCGGCCAGCGGCAGGTTGCCGACCTCGTCCAGAAACAGGGTGCCGCCGTCGGCGGCCTCGAACTTGCCCTCGCGCGCGCGGGTGGCGCCGGTGTAGGCACCGGCATCGGCACCAAACAGCTCGGCCTCGATCAGTTCGCCCGGCAGCGCGCCGCAGTTGAGCGCCACCAGGGGCCCATCCCGCACCGCCGAGTTGGCGTGCACGATCTCGGCGAACTTCTCCTTGCCGGTGCCATTGGGCCCGGTGACCAGCACCGGCAGCTCCGAGCGCGCCACCTGGCAGGCCAGCGAGAGCACCTGTTCGCTGGCGGCATCCGCCCACACCAGGCCGCGCAGGTCGTAGTCGCGCTCCAGCAGCTCGCGGCGGCGACGGGTGCCCGCGCGATGGCGGGCCAGTTCCTGCCGCGACTCGGCCAGTTCCAGCAGGTTGTTCACCGTGGCCAGCAGCTTGCGGTCATCCCAGGGTTTGGCCAGGTAATCGGCCGCGCCGGCCTTGATCAGTTCCACCGCAGATTCCAGCTGGGTCCAGGCGGTGAGCAGGATCACCGGCATGTCCGGATGCCATTCCCGGATCCGCCCGAACAGCGCCACCCCTTCCTCGCCCGAAGTGGTATCGGCGCGGAAGTTCATGTCCTGGATTACCAGGTCGATCCTTCCGTCACGCAGCGCATCCATCCCGGCCTCGGGCGAATCCGCGCCCACTGTCTGGATGTCATGCAGTGAAAACAGCATCTCCAGCGCGGTGATCACATCGGGGTTGTCGTCGATGACGAGGATGGTGGGCATGGATGGTCAAGCGTCCTGCGGAAGAGAGAGCGTAAGGGATCCCGGGAAAGACTGTGGCGGCGCCGGTCACGCGCTGCGGGTGGCGATGGCCGGTGGCACCGCGGCGGCCCGGCGCGCCGGGGCGAATACAGCAACCTGGCCCAGCAGCCACAGCACCACGCCGCCGATGGGCAGGTAGTACAGCGGCAGGCGGGCGAGTTCGTAGCGCTCGATCAGCCACTGGTTCACTGCGAAGGCCATCAGCATGCCCAGGGCGATGCCGATGGTGACCAGCAGGAAGTTCTCGATCTGGAAGTAGCGCAGGATTTGCGCACGCGTAGCGCCCAGGGCCCGCCGCACACCGATCTGTCGCGTGCGCTGCTGCACCCAGAAGCTGGCCAGGCCGACGATGCCGAACGCAGTCACTGCCAGCAGCGCGATGCACACCACCACCAGCAGCCAGACCACGGCGCGGTCGCGGCTGTGGAAGTCGTGGCGCATCTGTTCCAGGGTCTTGTGGGTGGCGAACAGCCGGTAGGGATCGGCTTTGCCGAGCGTGGCGACTGCGGCTTCCAGCACTTCTTCGCGCCGTTCCGGGGTGGTCCGGATCGCGTAAGTGCCCTGGAAGGTCCGCACCGGGAGGATGACCGAAGCCTGCCTTTCGGCGGGGGTGCGGGCGGTGCCCGGAGCCAACAGCTCGTCCACGATGCCAATGATCGGGGTGTTCTCCCACGTCTGGATCATAGAGCCCAGTGCGTCGCCGTCGGGAAACAGCTGGTCGGCCAGGGAGCGTGTTATCAGCGCCGCGGGAATGGTGCCGGAGCCCCCGAACACGGTTGTGGCGCCGATATCCAGGACTTCCGAGGATTCAAACCCCCTGCCTTCGACAATGCGCAGGCCGAGCGTGGGCAGCAGATCACCGTCATCCAGGTACACGGAGGCGTTCCATGTGGCCCCGGATTCATCGTCTGGCAGCGTGACGCTGGTGAGCCAGTTGGAATCCCCGTAGGGGATCTGGTTGACGCTGGAGGCGGCAACTACGCCGGGGATGGAACGCAGGGCAGCCAGGTCCTCGACCGTAGTCGTGCCCGGACTGCCATTGGACGACGCGCTGCTGGTGGCAATGAAGACGATTTCTTCTTCAGCCGTGCCGCTGGATGCCTGCATATGGCTGACGCGGCTGCCGATGACGAAAATGGCGTTGCAGATGATGGCGCAGCTGAGCGTGATTTCCAGCACGATCAACAGAGAGGCGGTCTTGTGCCGCATGAGGGACGACAGGATGGGACGGATTTCCATGATGGCTCCGGGAGATTCAGTGGACGCCCGCGGGCTTATTGGGATTTGAGCTGCAGCGCCGGGGGAACCTGCATGGCGCGCCAGGCGGGAAGCAGGCCGGCCAGCAGGCTGGCGGCCAATGCCAGCAGGAAGGTGAGAGCCAATGTCCTGCCGTCCATGTAGGCAAGGCTGGCGTAGTCATCGGGCTGCTGCCGGATCAACCACAGGCCGGCTGCGGCCATGCCGGTGCCGAGCAGGCCGCCGACCAGGCCGATCACCCCTGCTTCGGCAAGGCACTGGGTGAAGATGGCGGAGCGGCTGGCGCCCAGCGCCCGGCGCACGCCGATTTCACCGCTGCGACGCAGGAACTTGGCCAACAGCAGGCCCACGGTATTGACCAGGCACACCAGCAGGAAGCCGAAGGCCAGCCACATCTGCAGGCGTACATCGTTGGGCACGATCCGGTTGTGATCCAGCCAGCCCATCACGTTGTCCAGACGGACGTTGGTGGGATGTTCGAACCGTCCTGCGGCGCGCTGCTGCTCCGAATAGTCGGTGAGATAGCGCAGGTAATCGTCGGCTTTTTCCGCGCTGTCCAGCTCCACCCAGTACTGCATCCACACGCAGGGCGCGGTGAGGCCGAGATTGCCTTCCTCATCCTTGCTGGTGCCCCAGCACATCGATCCGCCGCGGCCGCCCAGGCCAAGGTCCCGCGAGGTGGAGAAGGGCATGAACACATCCTCCATGCCGCCGAAGTTCCGGTTGGTCCGGCCCGTGTTGTAGAAACGCGGATTCAATGGCCAGTCCTCCAGCACGCCGATGACCTGCAGCGTGCCTTCGGGCATATGGATCTCGCGTCCGATCGGGTCCTCGCCCCTGAACAGGGTGTGGGCCAACCCGGGGCCGATCACGGCGACGCGGGCGCGGGATTCGTCTTCCAGTTCCGTCCACGTCCGGCCGCTTTGCAGCGGAGCTTCGAACATGGGGAAAAAGTCCGCGCTGGTGTACAGCGCATGGGCCTCGAACGGCTGGATCGACTGCCCATCGCCGGGGATGACGGTGAGTGTGCCGCTGGCGAGCAGCGCCTGGCGGTCGCCATGTTTCTGGCGCAACAGCTCTTCCGCGTCGTAGCGGGACAGCATGTCGGGTGGATCGGTGTCCGGCGTTTCGTTCACGGAGGCGGGGCGCGGTTCCATCCTGGGATAGAACAGCTGGCTGCTCTTGTGCGGAATCGGGTCGCCCGAAAGCACCATGTACAGGGTCAGCGTGGTCATCGTGGCGCCGATGCCAACGGCGATGGTCAGCACCATCAGCGTGGTCAGCACCATGTTGCGCCTGAAGCTGCGCAGGGCGAGGTTGAAATAGTAGGCAAGCATTTGCATGTCATCCGTGGGGCGGCATGGGCCAGCGGGGCGCGGCGCGGGCCGCCGTGGGGGGCGTGCGCTGGGGCGAAGTGGCTTATGCGCTGGCGAGGAGTGAGGGTTCGCGCTCCATGTCGGTGGAGACGCCATCAACGATGTGCACGTTGCGCTGCGCGCGGGCCGCCAGCTCCGGGTCGTGGGTCACCATCACCACCGTTGTGCCCCTGGCGTTGATGTCCTCCAGCAGCTCCATGACGCTGCGGGCCATCTGCGAGTCCAGGTTGCCGGTGGGTTCGTCAGCCAGCAGCAGGCGCGGCGAGCCGGCCAGCGCCCGGGCGATGGCCGCGCGCTGCTGCTGGCCGCCCGACAGCTCGGCCGGGTAGTGTTTCATGCGCGAGCCCAGGCCCACCTGGCCCAGTGCTTGCTCGATCCGCCGCTTGCGTTCCGCCGCGGGCATGCCGCGGTAGCGCAGCGGCACGTCCACGTTGTCGAACAGGTTGAGATCGGGAATGAGGTTGAAGCTCTGGAAGATGAAACCGATCTTCTCGTTGCGCAGCCGCGAGCGGGCGTTGTCGTTGAGTCCTTTCACGTTGACGCCATCCAGGCTGTATTCGCCGCTGGTGAAGGTTTCCAGCAGGCCGGCGATGTTGAGGAAGGTGGTTTTGCCCGAACCGGACGGGCCGGTGACGGCGACGAACTCGCCTTCCGTCACGTGCAGGTCGAGCGCGCGCAGGGCGTGGGTTTCGACCAGTTCCGTGCGATAGACCTTGGAGACTGCTTGCATCTGGAGCATGGCGGGATCCTGTGTGTAAGAAAAAATGGGATGCGGTTTACTGGCCGGAAATGCGTACCTGGTCGGCCCCTTCGAACATCTCGCTGCCGGACACCACGATGCGTTCGCCTTCGCCGAGGCCGCCGGTGATCTCCACCGCGCGCAGGCTGAAGGCGCCGGTGGTGATGGCACGGCGCTCGGCCCGGCTGCCGTTCACCACGTAGGCATGGCCCTGGCCCAGGAACGATCCGCGCTCGACCATCAGCACGTCTTCGCGGCTGTCCAGCAGGATCCGCGCCGAGAGCCTCTGGTTCTGGCGCAGGCCCGGCGGCTGCTCTTCGCTGAAGCGGAGCCGTGCGGCGACCTCGCCGTTGACGACTTCCGGCGAGACCGCGGAGACCTCCGCAGCGTAGGTCTGGTTGGCGCTGCGCACCTGGGCCGGCATGCCGATGCCGAGGTCCCGGGCGAAACTTTCCGGAACCCGGATCTCGACTTCGAATTCCGACAGATCCACCACCGTCAGTACCGGCGCGTTGGCGGCCACGTTGCTGCGCTGGTCCACCTGTACCTGGCCCACCTGGCCATCGAAGGGCGAGCGCAGGGTGAGTGCGTCCACCTGGCGCTTGAGTTCGTCCACCACCGCCTGCTGGCGTTCGGCCAGCAGCTGGCGGTTGCGGGTGTCCAGGCCGGTGCCGCGGGTCTGCAGGCCGAAGTCCTCTTTGGTCGAGTCCAGCGCAATCTGAGCGCTCTTCAGCCGGTCCTGGGCCCGCGCCAGCTCGAGCTCCGCGACAGCCCCACCTTCGAACGCGCGCTGGAACCGCTCCACATCGCGCTGCGCGGCCATGCGTTCCACCTCGGCCTGTTCAACCTGCTTGCGGGCGTTGGCATGCACGATCTGCGCGTCCAGAGTGGAGCGGTTGGCCTCGGCCTCCAGGCTGGCCAAGGTGGCCTCTTCCTGGGCCAGGCGGCTGCGCAGTTCCGGGCTGTCGATCTCGGCCAGTGCCTGGCCGGCTTCCACCCGGTCGCCGGCCACCACGTGCAGGGTCACGGTGCCGCCGGCGATCGCGTACAAGGTGGGGCTGTTGGCCGAGATCACCCGGCCATCGGCGGCGATGTCGCGCACCAGGTCACCGCGCACCACCTCGCCGATGCGGACCCGGGATCCATCAAAGGAGCGGCTGCCGCCTGCCCACGAGGACACCGTCCACGCCAGCAGCGCCAGCGCCACGGCAGCACCTGCGGCCGGCAGCATCCAGCGGCGCAGCCGTCGCCCGGCGGACGGGGCCAGCACCTGGTCCTGGGCGGCGGTGTCGCGGATGCGCGACTGGGAAGCGGTGGAGTCCATGGCTCAGAGGCCCCCGCCCGCAGTGCGGGGCTGGAGCGGTGCGGGGCAGGGCGGAGCAAGCAGGGCAGTCATCATCAAGCCTGGGGTTGCGGACGGGTCACGTTCCCATGGGTTGATGCAGGAAGCGTGCCAACTGCAAGTGTTTGATTTCCATGGCGATTGATGGCCGTTCGCGGTGTCCGCCCGGCGCCCGGACGTGTCCGCGCGGACGCCTGGACGGTTACACTTGGGGGCTTGCAGACAAGGAGTGTGCGTCCCATGTGCGGCATCGTTGGCGCGATCGCGAATCGTGATGTGGTTCCCGTTTTGATCGAAGGCCTGAAGCGGTTGGAATACCGCGGCTATGACTCGGCCGGCATTGCCGTGTCCGGGGATGCGGGACTGCGGCGCGTGCGCCGGACCGGCCGCGTGGCGGAGATGGAAGAGGCCGCCCACGGCGAGGGGCTCGAAGCCATGCAGGGCATCGGCCACACCCGCTGGGCCACCCACGGCGGCGTCACCGAAACCAACGCCCATCCGCATATCAGCCACGGCGTGGCGCTGGTGCACAACGGCATCATTGAAAACCACGAGGCCCAGCGTGAGCGGCTGCAGGCGCTGGGTTACAGCTTCGAATCGCAGACCGATACCGAGGTCATCGCCCACCTGATCCACCATCACCAGGAGGATGGCAAGGATCTTCTGGCGGCGCTGCAGGCGGCGGTGAAGGAGCTGGAGGGAGCCTTTGCGCTTGCCGTGATCAGTCGCGACGAGCCCGGGCGCATCGTATGTGCCCGCATGGGCTGCCCGCTGCTGATCGGCCTGGGCGAGGGTGAGAACTTCATCGCCTCCGACGTCTCGGCGATCGTGCAGGCCACCCGCCGGGTGATCTTCCTTGAAGAGGGCGACACTGCAGAACTCTCGCGCGATGGCGTGCGGGTGTATGACGGCAGCGGCGCTACCGTCGAGCGCCAGGAGCATCTGTCCGACGTTTCGCTGGCATCGCTGGAGCTCGGTCCTTACTCGCACTACATGCAGAAGGAGATCCACGAGCAGCCGCGCGCGCTGGGCGACACCATCGAGGCGATCATCGATGCCGGCGCGTTCGTGCCCGAGCTGTTCGGCGCCGATGCCGCCGACGTGCTCAAGGACGTGGAAGGGGTAAAGATCCTCGCCTGCGGTACCAGCTATTACGCGGGCTCGGTGGCGCGCTACTGGATCGAGGACATCGCCGGCCTGCCGTGCAGCGTCGAAATCGCCAGCGAGTACCGGTACCGCAACGCGGTCGCCAACCCCAAGCACCTGGTGGTCACCATTTCCCAGTCGGGCGAGACGCTCGACACCATGGAGGCGCTGAAGTACGCCAAGTCACTTGGCCACGAGCGCACCCTGTCGATCTGCAACGTGCCCGAGAGCAGCATTCCGCGTGCCAGCCGGCTGGTGTTCTTCACCCGCGCCGGGGCGGAGATCGGCGTGGCGTCCACCAAGGCCTTCACCACCCAGCTGGTGGCCCTGTTCGCCCTTGCGGTGACCCTGGCCAAGCTGCAGGGGCGCCTGGGCGCTGAGGCGGAGGCGGCCTACCTGGAAGACCTGCGCCACCTGCCGGGCAGCGTGCAGCACGCGCTCAACCTGGAGCCGCAGGTCACCCGCTGGTCGGAGCGTTTCGCGCCGCGCGACCACGCGCTGTTCCTGGGCCGCGGCGTGCATTACCCGATCGCCCTGGAAGGCGCGCTCAAGCTCAAGGAAATCTCCTACATCCATGCCGAGGCCTACCCGGCCGGCGAACTCAAGCACGGCCCGCTGGCGCTGGTGGACGACAAGATGCCGGTGGTGGTGATCGCCCCCAACGACGTGCTGCTGGAGAAGGTGAAATCCAACATCCAGGAAGTGCGCGCCCGCGGCGGCCAGATGTACGTGTTCACCGACCAGGACAGCCAGTTTGGTGAATCCGAGGGCGTGCACGTGATCCGCACCCCGCGCCATATCGGTGTGCTCAGCCCGATCGTGCACACCATTCCGGTGCAGCTGCTGGCCTACCACACCGCCCTGGCGCGCGGCACCGACGTGGACAAGCCGCGCAACCTGGCCAAGAGCGTCACCGTCGAGTAATACCGACGGCGCTCAGGCGGTCCCGTCACCGCGGCGCACATCAAGACCGGATCAAGATCCTCCTACAATGGGTGTTTTCCATCAGCGGATAGCAGGATGAAGAGTCTGATCGCGGCGTCGATTGCAGCGTTGTTTCTGGCAGCCTGCGGCGGGCAGGCCCCGGCTCCCGGGAATGGTGACGTCGTGGCACCCGGTGCTGTTCAGGCAAGCCCGGCCGGGATCAGCGGCTTCAACCTTGCGCGGCACCTGGGCATCCTGGCTTCGGATGAATTCGAGGGCCGGGCGCCCGCTACCCCGGGCGAAGAGCGCACCGTGGCCTACATCCAGGAGCAGTTCGCCGCTGCCGGGCTCGAACCTGCAGGCGAGGACGGCGGCTGGACCCAGGCCGTCACTCTGGAGCGCACGGAAATTGCCGGGCCAGTGGCCGCGTCGTTCACGCTCAATGGCAGGCCGTGGGAGCTGGCCAACGGCGAGCACATCGCCCTGGAAACCCTGCATCCGGATGGCAACGTCGACCTGCGCGGGCTGCCCGTGGTCTTCGCCGGCTACGGCATCACCGCGCCCGAGCTGGACTGGGACGATTACGCCGATCTGGATGTCGAAGGCAAGGTCGTGGTGGTGCTGGTCAACGATCCTGACTTCGAAACCGAACCTGGCCGCTTTGGCGGCCGTGCCATGACCTGGTACGGGCGCTGGGTCTACAAGTATCTGGAGGCTGCCAGCCGTGGCGCCGCCGGCGTGCTGATCGTGCATGAGACCGAGCCGGCCGCGTATCCCTGGGCCACCGTGCGCAGCGGGCGGGCGGCGCCGCAGTTCGACATCGTGCGCGAGGACGCCGCCGATCATCACCTGCGCGTGCGCGGCTGGATCCAGCGCGCCACCGCCGAGCGCCTGTTCGCCGAGGCCGGCCTGGACTTCGACCAGGCCAAGCGCGCCGCGCAGCAGCATGGTTTCCAGGCACACCCGCTGGGCGATGCCACTTTCTCCGCCGCGTTCAACGTCGCGCGCAGCCGCATCACCACCCGCAACGTGCTCGGCCTGCTGCCAGGTGCCGGGCGTGCCGACGAGACCGTGATCGTCTCCGGCCACTGGGACAGCTTCGGCATCGGCGAGCCGGATGACAGCGGCGACGCGATCATCAACGGCGCGGTCGACAATGCCACCGCCATTGCCTCCATGATCGAAATGGCCCGGGTGATGGCCGAAGGGCCCCGCCCCGCACGCAGCGTGCTGTTCATTGCCCTTGCCGCGGAGGAGAGCGGCCTGCTCGGCGCCACCTGGTATGCGGCCAATCCCCTGCGTCCACTGGCGACCACCGCTGCCGCCATCAATATGGAAATGTGGAGCCCCGATGGCCCCACCCATGACATCTCCAGCTGGGGCCAGGGCAGGGTGTCACTGGAACGCGACCTGGCCGCCGCCGCCCAGGCGTTCGGTCGCAGCTACTCGGCCGATCCGAACCTGGAGGCCGGCTTCTTCTACCGCGCCGATCACTTCGCCTTTGCCCAGGCCGGCGTGCCGGCCCTCACCGTCGGGCCGGGCATGGATCAGGTCGAAGGCGGCGTGGAGGGCGGCAAGGCTGCACGCGCTGAATATTTCGACCGGCACTACCATCAGCCCAGTGACGAGTTCGGCGACTGGTGGGACATGCGCGGGCCGACCGGGGACACGGAAGTGGTGCTGCGGCTGGTGCAGATGGTGGCCAACGCCGATGCCTGGCCCGAGTGGGACGAGGACAGCGAATTCCGTGCCGTGCGCGAGGCGAGCGCTGCCGCTGGCCGCGTCGGGCTGGCCAACCCCGCTGCGGAGTATTGCCGGCAGATCGGCGGCCGGACGGAGCCCCGAACGGACGCCGAAGGCAATGCCTACGCCATGTGCCACCTGCCCGACGGCACGGTGATCGAGGAGTGGGAGCTGTTCCGCCGGGATCATCCGGCCGGGGGCTGATCCGCGGGGGCCGGTTTCCCGGTTGCCGTGATGGTGGTTGTTGATGATGTCTGGTCAGCGTCGCCTGGTGGCCGCCAGGAGAGCGCACCACACCACCAAGCCGGAAATCAGCATGCTTGCCAGCATGATCACGTCGCTCGCCGTCAGCCGTGGATCGAAATTACCGATGACCATCCCGTTCAACGGCAGCCGGCCATGGCCGGCCAGATACAGATCCATCACCGTCACGACCAGCGCCGTTATGACTCCCGCCGACAAGGCGCCCGCGATGCTCAGCAGCAGCCGCCAGAACCAGTGCAATTGCGAACCCGGTCTGGATGTTTCCGCAGTCATCCCGTTTTCCTCATGCCGCAATGGCCGACCAGGGCGGTCGCCTGCTTGAATGAATTCCGGACAGCTCAACGGCAGGTTGTATTGCCGAGTGTTTGAACAAACAGCAAAACCGCTATGCCACCAGCCTGTCTGATGCAAAAGTACAGAACAACTCGCGCTGTTGCTGGTCGAGCACGCGGAACGGGATGGGAACAGCGCCCTGCTGCAGCTCCACAAGGTAGCCCGGGGTGCAGGTATGTACCGCCTTTACCGATGACCACGGGACCGAGCTGGTCCCGAGTTTTGTTCGGCGGGACAGGCCTGCTGCGGTGATCACGAAATCACATTCGCCCAGCCTGCTCATCTTGTGCAGGAACGCCACGCTCGCGACCGTCCGCTGGAACAGTTGTGCCAGCAGTCGCGTGGCTCCCCGGGTTGCGGAAAGTGCTTCCTCCGTCTCGAAGGAGTGCTCCGTGACAAAGACCAGGTACTCGCCGAGCCGGTAGCGTACGGAGAACCTGATTTCGGATGGGCTGTCCATAGCTGTGGGCACCAGAGTCAGTTCGGGCCGCAAAGCGACATCTGCTTGAGCGCGTGGTCGGAGAAGCATGCTGCTTGATGAAGCTTACGACCACCGCCGCCAGGACGAGAAGAACCCCGATAGCAGGGAGCACGATGTCCAGACTGCCAAAGCTTTCAGTCCGGATGGGGTGGGTGCCTTTTGGCCATCAACACTCCCCTGATTTGTGGCTCAGGTACCGCCCCGGTTGGCATGGAAAAACTTGAGTGAGCACAGGGCTGCCGCTGACCCGGCGAACAGCGTGATTGCGACCAGCAATGGCCTCGTTGCCTGGGAGATTCCGAGAATCAGCAGCAGGCATGCAACGACCCCGACCACGATTGAGACAAGGGCAACTGCAAGTGATGCCTTGTTGATGAAATCGAAAGTGCTGGATGAGCTTTCCATGAATTTTCCCAGGAAGTGAGGAACTACGCCAAAGACGAAAGCGCCAATCAGAAACGCGGTAGCGAGGCCAATTGAGACCGCAGGGACCACTTGATGGAGCGGCTTGAGACCACCCGCCGCCACGCCTGCAAACAGCACAAGCC
Source organism: Candidatus Luteimonas excrementigallinarum (assembly GCA_019115725.1). Classification (GTDB taxonomy): domain Bacteria; phylum Pseudomonadota; class Gammaproteobacteria; order Xanthomonadales; family Xanthomonadaceae; genus Luteimonas; species Luteimonas excrementigallinarum. The sequence goes on along the minus strand of DXCY01000195.1, from coordinate 6,020 downwards.
CGGCGTAGAGGAGGGAGGTAGTGAAGCCTGAAAAAAGAACGCGACGTCGGAGTGTCATCTGTCTGCGTGTCTCGACGTCAGGGTTAAGCCGCGCAGCCAGGCGGCGTCGGCTTGAATGAGGTAGTCATGGCGCCCCGCCCGATACCAGAAAATATCGGCAAGGATATTCAACCTGGGTACGGCGATTGAAAAGATCAGCACGCGGATGACAAACAGATCGTCTCCGCCGTTGTTGCCGGAACTAAAGACAATGCTCAAACCCCCTGTGTCTGCCACCCAGGCCCCCTGCCTGTGATCCCTGTGGCCAGGGCAGAGCATACAAGCTGGTGCCACTCACTGGCCGGTAGCGTTTTGGCACGGCGAGGCGTGATATTGATTCCGGACATCGCCCTGTGCACGCTGGCGGCATGAATCCCAGCGCCCCCAAACCCCACGCCCTCGCCTGCGACCGCAACCGCGAACCCATCCTCGCCGTGCTGCGCCAGCACTTCGCCGATCGCACCGAGGTGCTGGAGATCGGCAGCGGCACCGGGCAGCACGCGGTGTACTTCGCCGGTGCGATGCCGTGGCTACGGTGGCAGGCGAGTGATGTGGCGGAGAACCTGCCCGGCATCCGGGCCTGGCTGGAGGAGGCGGGATTGCCCAACGCACCGGCGCCGGTGGCGCTGGATGTGCGCTCGGCCTGGCCGGAGGTGGCGGCGGATGCGGTGTTCACCGCCAACACGCTGCACATCATGGGCTGGGACGGGGTGCAGGCGTTCTTCCGCGGAGTGGGCGGGGTGCTGGCCGGGACGCCAGGCGGCACGCTGGTGGCGTATGGGCCATTCAACTACGGCGGCGCCTTCACCAGCGGGAGCAACCGCGAGTTCGATGGCTGGCTGAAGGCGCGCGATCCGCAGTCCGGCATCCGTGACTTCGAGGCGGTCGATGCGCTGGCCCGCGAGGCCGGTTTGCACCTGGTTGAAGACGTGGCGATGCCGGCCAACAACCGCTGCCTGGTGTGGCGGATGCAGGCGGAGCGCTGACCGCGGCTGTGGTAAAACCGTGGCCTGTCCTGGAGAGGGAGGCGCACGATGATTACCCGACGTGAGTACCTGAAGCTGTCGGCGCTGGCCGGCCTGGCCCTGGCCATCAATCCCCGGCTGTTGCTGGCCGATGACAGTCCCCGCCAGATCATCACCCGCGCCATTCCGGGGACCAGCGAGCAGCTGCCGATGGTGGGCCTGGGCAGTTCGGCTTCGTTCTCGCGGATCGCGGGTGAGGGTGAGGTGGATCGCATCCGCCAGGTGCTGGAGGCGCTGGTACAGCACGGCGGCAGCGTGTTCGATACCGCACCCAGCTATGGCGCCGCCGAGCAGGTGGCCGGCAACGTGGCCCGGGATACCGGGCTGGCCGAGCGGATCTTCTGGGCCACCAAGTTGAACGTGGTGCCGCGGGGCAGTGAGGGTGGCGCCGATCCCGAGGCCGCGCGCGCCCAGGTGGAACAGTCCTTCGCCCACGTGGGCAAGGATCCGATCGATCTGATCCAGGTGCACAACATGGCCGATGTGGCCACGCAGCTGGCGGTGCTCAAGGAGTTCAAGCAGGAAGGGCGGGTGCGCTACATCGGTGCCACCACCACCTCCAGCCGCACCTACGACGCGCTGGAGCAGCTGATGCGCAGTGAACCGCTCGATTTCATCGGCGTGGATTACGCGGTGGACAACCGCACCATGGAGGAGCGGATCTTCCCGCTGGCCCAGGAGCGCGGCATCGGCGTGCTGGTCTATGCGCCGTTCGGCCGCACCCGGCTGTGGGAGCAGGTGGAGGGCCAGCAGGTGCCGGAGTGGGCGGCGGAGTACGACATTGCCACCTGGGGCCAGTTCTTCCTGAAGTTCGTGATCTCGCACCCGGCGGTGACGGTGGCCACGCCGGCCACCAGCCGACCGGAGCACATGATCGACAACCTCGGCGCGGCCACCGGGCGGCTGCCGGATGCGGCCACCCGACAGCGGATGATCGAACACATCGATTCGCTGGGCTGATGACGCAGTACAGTCGGGGTCTGTCCGTTGCACGGCAGATCACTGACTGAGGACCCATACGCCATGACAGTCGCCGGCCAGCAGATGCAGATCGTGATCGTCGGGGGCGGAGTGGGCGGCCTTGAAGTAGCCAGCAAACTCGGCCGTCGCTGGCGCGGTCGTCCGGGCCGGCCTGCGATTACCCTGGTGGATCGCGAGTCGGCCCACGTATGGAAGCCGATGCTGCACACCATTGCTGCCGGCACCCGCGATATCTCCCAGCAGCAGACGCTCTATCTGGCCCAGGCCCGCGACGCGGGGTTCACCTACCAGCCCGGGCAGCTGTGCGGGCTGGACAGGGACAACCGCGAAATCATGCTGGCGGCCCAGCACGCCCCGGATGGACGGCTGCTGCTGCCTCCGCGCCGGCTGAAGTATGACCGGCTGGTATTGGCGATCGGCAGCAGGGCGAATGATTTCGGCACGCCCGGCGTGGCCGAGCACTGTTTCTACATCGATTCACGCCAGCAGGCCGAGGCGTTCAACCAGGAGATCCGCCTGCGTGTCCTGCAGGCCCTGGGGCATGACGTGCCGCTGATGATCGCCATCGTCGGCGGCGGCGCCACCGGCGTGGAGCTGGCCGCGGAGCTGGTGCAGCTGGCCGAATCCATGTCCGCCTATGGCGTGCCCGGCCTCGCCTCGCGGCTCAGGATCACCCTGGTGGAAGCCGGGCCGCGCCTGCTTGCGGCCTTTCCCGAAGATATCTCCAGCGCCACGCGCGAGCGCCTGGAAGCGATCGGCATCCGGGTGCTGCTGGGGACACAGGTCAGAGCGGCGACGGCCGACGGCCTGGCGCTTTCCGACGGCACGCTGCTGCCCGCCTCTTTGAAGGTGTGGGCCGCGGGGGTCAAAGGGCCGGATTCGTTCGCCGATCTGGGCGGGCTGGAAACCACTGCCAACAACCAGCTGCGGGTCCTGCCCACGCTGCAGACAACCCGCGATCCGCATATCTATGCGATGGGGGACTGCGCGAGCCTGGTTCCCGCCGGGGCCGACCGCCCGCTGCCACCCACCGCCCAGGTGGCCCACCAGCAGGCGAAGTACCTGATCCGGTCCCTTCCCCGGGCGCTGCAGGACAAGCCGGTGGGTGAGTTCGCCTACCGGGACCTGGGCGCACTGGTGTCGCTGGCCGATTACGACGCGTTCGGCTCGCTGGGCCAGTTCGGGCTGTTCAACGGGCTGACCTTCCGCGGGCGCCTGGCGCAGTTCAGCCACGTGATGCTGTATCGCAGCCATCAGTCGCGAATTCACGGTTTCTGGCGGGGCGGTATGTTGTGGTTGGTCGACCGGCTCAATTCGCTGCTCCGGGCACCGATTCGGCTCGACTAGGTGCCTTCAACCTGAACGCGGATGCTGCGTTGCAAAATCCGCTTTGACAAAAAAAGAATGATCGTTCATTCTGTGGCCCTGCCGCCGGTCACCCCCGGCGGTTTTTCCTTCCCGATTCGAGCATCCCCCATGCGCAAACCCTCCGTCCGCCTGGCTTTTGTCCCGCTGATCCTGTCTGTTGCCCTGGCTGCCTGCAGTGGAGGGGGCGAGCCGGGGCAGCCGCCGCCGCCGGAAGTATCGGTGGTGACCCTGGCGCCGCAGACGGTCACCCTGACCCGCGAGCTGCCGGGCCGGACCAACGCATTCATGGTGGCCGAAGTGCGGCCGCAGGTGAACGGCATCATCCAGGAGCGCCTGTTCACCGAGGGCACGGTGGTCAAGGCGGGGCAGCCGCTCTACCAGATCGAGGATTCCACCTACCGCGCCGCTGCCAGCAGCGCCCGCGCCCAGCTGGCCCGCGCCGAGACCGCGCGCACCAACGCCCGCGCGCTGGAGCAGCGCGTGAGCGAGCTGTCGGGAACCCGCTACGTATCCGCGCAGGAACACGAGAACGCGATCGCTGCCGCCCGCCAGGCCGAGGCCGAGGTGAGCGCGGCCAGCGCCGCGCTGGAAGCCGCCAACGTGACCCTGGGCTATGCCCGGTTGAGCTCGCCGATCGATGGCCGCATCGGCCGCTCCTCGGTCACCGTGGGTGCGCTGGTGACCGCCAACCAGCCGCAGGCGCTGGCTACCGTGCAGCAGCTGGATCCGATCTACGTGGATCTCACCCAGTCGTCCAGCGAGCTGCTGCAGCTGCGCAGGGAGCTGGAGGCCGGCACGCTGGAAAGCGGGTCGGAGCTTCCGGTCACCATCCTGCTCGAAGACGGCACGCCGTTTGTCCATGAGGGCACGCTGGCGTTCTCCGAGGTCAGCGTGGACCCGACCACCGGCAGCTTCGGGCTGCGGGTGGTGGTGGACAACCCGGACCATGTGCTGATGCCGGGCATGTACGTGCGCGCGGTGATCGGCAGTGGCGTGCGCCAGAACGCCATCCTGGTGCCGCAGCGCGGCATCGCCCGTGATCCCCGGGGCAACACCAGCGCGATGGTGGTCAACGCCGAGGGCCTGGTGGAAAACCGCCAGGTCACGGTCAGCCGCACCGTGGGCGACCAGTGGCTGGTGGAAGAGGGTCTGGCCGCCGGCGACCGCGTGATCGTCGAGGGGCTGCAGAAGATCCAGCCGGGCATCCCGGTGCAAACGGTTGATTTCGAGGGCAGCGGTGGCGCGTCAGCGCCCGCCGCGCAGCCTGCAGCACCTGCAGCGCCGCCGCCCGCCGAGGCTGCGGACACCGACAACGCGGCCGATGCCGCCGACGAAGCGCACCCCGATGCGGCTGAAGAAGCCGCCGACGCCCCCGGCTCGCAGCAGTAAGCGGAGATTCCCATGGCACGTTTCTTCATTGATCGTCCGATCTTCGCCTGGGTCATCGCGATCGTCATCATGCTTGCCGGCGGCCTGGCCATCACCGGCCTGCCGGTGTCGATGTATCCCACCGTGGCCCCGCCGGCGGTCGAGATCCGCGCCACCTACCCGGGCGCTTCGGCGCAGGTGGTGCAGGACTCGGTCACCCAGGTCATCGAGGAAAACATGAAGGGCCTGGACGGCCTGATGTACTTCTCCTCGCATTCCTCGTCCAACGGCATCGTCACCATTTCCCTGACCTTCGAGACCGGTACCGATCCGGATATCGCCCAGGTGCAGGTGCAGAACAAACTGCAGTTGGCCATGCCGCTGCTGCCGCAGGAGGTACAGCGGCAGGGTGTGAATGTGAGCAAGTCGACGTCGGGCTTCCTGCAGGTGATCGGCTTCGTGTCCGAAGACGGCAGCATGGACCGGGTCGATATTTCCGACTACGTCAGCGCCAACATCGTCGATCCGCTCAGCCGCGTGGACGGCGTCGGCACCATCCAGGTGTTCGGCGGCAAGTACGCCATGCGCATCTGGCTGGATCCGAACAAGCTGCATACCTATGGGTTGGCAGTGAACGAGATCGTGGCCGCCATCCAGGGCCAGAACGCCCAGGTGGCCATCGGTGCCCTCGGCGGCGCCCCGGCGATTGACGGCCAGCAGATCAACGCCACCATCAATGCCCAGGATCGCCTGCAGACGCCGGAAGAGTTCCGCGACATCGTGGTGCGCGCCGATCCTGACGGCTCGGCACTGCGCCTGGGCGACGTGGCCCGGGTGGAAATGGGCACCGAGATGTACGAGTTCGACACCCGCTACAACCGCCGGCAGGCGACCGGTGTCGCGATCTCCCTGGCGACCGGTGCCAACGCGCTGGATACCGCCGCCGGCGTGCAGCAGGCGCTGGCCGAGCTGGAGCCGTACTTCCCCCCGGGGCTGAAGGCGGTGATCCCATTCGACACCACGCCGTTCGTGAAGGTGTCGATCAAGAGCGTGGTCACCACGCTGATCGAAGCCATCATCCTTGTGTTCCTGGTGATGTACCTGTTCCTGCAGAACTTCCGCGCCACGCTGATCCCGACGATCGCGGTGCCGGTGGTACTGCTGGGCACGTTCGGCGTGATGGCCCTGCTTGGTTTCTCGGTGAACATGCTGACCATGTTCGGCATGGTGCTGGCCATC
>DXCY01000194.1 GCA_019115725.1 Candidatus Luteimonas excrementigallinarum | reverse complement strand
GCCAGCGCGGTCACCGTCACTGCCTCGTTGACCAGCGGATCGGGGATGGCGTTGAGGGTGTTGGCCACCAGCATGAAGCCGGGCAGGGCGGCAATCACCGCGCCGAAGCCGTATTCCGAGGCGGTGTTCATCGATGCCAGCAGGGCGCCGCCGATCGCAGCCCGGGTGCCTTCGGCGAACCTGGTGGTCACCGGCCGCCAGGCCAGGAACAGTACTGCCAGGATGCCCACCAGCAGCGCGCCCTGCACGGCCCAGATTGCCGCGACGCGCGGCACCTCCTGCACGATCGGCGCGGCGTCCCCCATCGAGGACGGGTTGAAGCTGTGGCTGGCGCCGTAGAGGTGCGGAATCACATCGGTCAGCAGCTTGTTCGATACGCCCACCAGCACCAGCGGCAGCAGCGCCACCAGCGGGTGCGCCAGCCTGTCGCCGGTGAAGGGCTCGGGTTCGTTGACCAGGTTCTCGCCGTAGCCTTCACCAGCCGCCGCGGCCTTGCGTCGGCGCCACTCCAGGTAGGTGATGCCGCCGGCCAGGATCAGCACCGAGCCAATTGTGCCCAGCACCGGGGCAGCCCAGGAGTCGGTGCCGAAGAACGCGGTGGGGATGATGTTCTGGATCTGCGGCGTGCCGGGCAGCGCCATCATGGTGAAGGTGAACGCGCCGAGTGCGATCGTGCCCGGGATCAGCCGCTTGGGGATCTGCGCCTGGCGGAAGAGCTCCGCGGCGAACGGGTACACCGCAAACACCACCACGAACAGCGACACCCCGCCGTAGGTGAGCAGGGCGCACACGGTCACGATCGACAGCATCGCCCGCTGCGGTCCGAACAGGCGGATGGTGGCGGCAACGATCGACTTGGAGAAGCCGGAGATCTCGATCAGCTTGCCGAATACCGCGCCCAGCAGGAACACCGGGAAATAGAGCTTGAGGAAGCCGACCATGCGGTCCATGAACAGCCCGGTGAACATCGGCGCGACCAGCTCGGGATCGGTCAGCAGCACCGCGCCCATGGCGGCGACCGGAGCAAACAGGATCACGCTGTGGCCGCGGTAGGCCACGTACATCAGGAAGCTCAGCGCGCCGAGCACGATCAGCAGGGACATGGATCTCTTCCGGTGCGGAAATGGCGACGGCCAGTGTCACCGCGGGCCGCACGTGCTCCCATTGTCCGAAGGTACAAGTGCTGCGTGGCAGGCCCGCCCATAGGCTTGTCAGCGTGGCCCGAAAGGCCTGGGCGCGTCCCGCCGGGACGCCACATCTGCAGATCCGTGGGGAGAGAGTTGATGAAACGCAGCATACTGAGCGCGGCGATCGTGTTGGGCATGGCATCGTTTCCGCTGCTGGCGCAGGAGCCGGCACCGGCAAGCAGCGCGCAGCAGGCGGATGCCACCACGCTGGACAAGGTGACGGTGACTGCGCGCCGGCGCGCCGAATCGATCCAGGACGTGCCGGTGGCCGTGAGCGCGTTTGGTGAGAGCGAGCTGCAGGATCTGCAGGCCAGCGACGTGGGCGGGCTGCAGGGCGCGGTGCCGAACATGAACATCGTCCAGGGCCGCGGTTCGGCCAACAGCGTCAACGTCTTCATCCGCGGCATCGGCCAGCCGGATGCGCTGCAGACGTTCGATCCCGGCGTGGGCATGTACGTGGACGACGTGTACTACTCGCGCATCAACGGCGCGCTGTTCTCGCTGTTCGACATCCAGCAGATTGAAGTGCTGCGCGGGCCGCAGGGCACGCTGTATGGCAAGAACTCCACCGGCGGCGCGATCAAGCTGACCACCCGCAACCCGTTCGACGACACCGGCGGCGCGATCGAGCTCACCGGCGGTTCGCACGGACGTGCCGAGGGCCGCTTCTACGTGGCGGGCGAGCTCAGCGACGTGGCTGCCGCCAGCCTGGCCGGTGCATGGCTGACCCATGACGGCTTCATCGATGACCGTGCCGGCCAGCGTGATTTCAACAACGATGACACCAAGGCGGTGCGGGCCAAGCTGGCCGTGCGCCCCAGCGATACGTTCCGTGCGACGTTCTCGCTCGATCACACCAGGCAGAAGGCCTCGCTGTCGATGGGCCGGCCGATGGCGCCGCTGCTGCAGACCGATCTTGCCCTGGGCATGGTGCAGCTGCTCCCGGCGGCCAGCGGGGAGTTCGACTACACCGCCGAGACTTCGTTCCGTCCCGACCAGGGGCAGACGATGGAGCACACCGGCGCTTCGGCGAGCCTGGAGTGGGACATCAACAGCCAGTGGCTGTTCAAGAGCATCAGCGCCTGGCGCAAGCTGAAGACCCATTCGTTCATCGATATCGACGCCTCGGAATACGAGCTGGGCGACGTGCTGGTGGCGATCGACCAGGACCAGCTGAGCCAGGAGTTCCAGCTGCAGTTCGACAACGGCTCCAACCTGCAGGCCACCTTCGGCGCGTACTACATGCAGGAAGACGTGCCGTCCTATCAGGAGGCCTATGGCGACGACCTGTTCGCCTTGGCGGGAGCGCCGATCAGCTTCCTGCGCACGATCAATGACGACCTGTCGACCGAGAGCGTGGCGGCCTTCGCCCACGTGAACTGGGAATTCGTGCCGACCTGGACGCTGGCCGTGGGCCTGCGCTATTCGAAGGACACCAAGGAGTACTGGCGGACCACCAGCACCTTCTGGGGCACGCCGTTTGAAGGTCTCAACGCCGATCCGGAATCGATCGTGGACGGCAAGGCCTCATGGTCCGCCTGGACGCCGTCGGTGAGCCTGCAGAAGCAGTTCAATGACACCCTGATGGGCTACGTGTCGGCCAACCGCGGGTTCAAGTCGGGCGGCTTCAACGGCCGGGCGAACTCCGCGCTGGATGCGGCCAACCCGATCTTCGATCCCGAGTTCGTGTGGACCTACGAGGTCGGGGCGAAGGCCAGCTCTGCCGACAACCGCCTGCGCGGCAGCGTGGCGGCGTTCTGGAGTGACTATTCCGACTTCCAGGCCCGGGTGACCCAGGATGCCAGCACCTTCCCCGTGCTCAACGCGGCGGAGCTGGAGATCAAGGGCGTCGAGTTCGAGGGCGTGGCGCTGCTGGGCGAAACCACCACGCTGAGCGGGCAGGTGGGCTGGATGGATGCGCAGTACACGGACTTCCAGGACTTCCGCATGGATCCGGCGTATCCGCTGTACGACCCCACGCTGACCCACGACCACGTGCCGTTTTCGCCCGACTGGACCGCACGGGTGGCACTGCAGCACGGGTTCCCGCTGGCCAACGGCGGCATGGTCAGCGTGGGCGGCGATGTGTCCTACCGCGGCGATACCTGGCTGTCGGTGGACAACCGCGAAGTGCTCAGCCAGGACGCCTACACCCTGGTCGGCCTGTACGGCGTGTGGGATTCCCCGGCCTACGCCTGGCAGGTGCGAGCGGGCGTGCGCAACCTCACCGACAAGGTCTACAAGGTGGAAGGGCAGGAGTTTTCCAGCGTGGGCAACATCCAGACCGCGTACTACGGCTGGGAGCGCAACTGGTACCTGTCGGTCCGCTACAACTTCTGAGGCGTGGATGGCGCCCGGTCCGTCCCGATGGGGCGGGCCGGGCGTTTGCCGTTCAGAAGGTGCGGCACTGGCGGAAGCGTACGGGCAGTCCGCTGCCGGCAGGCGGCATGAGCTGGATGCGCGATGCGTGCAGCTCCGGGAACCGTTCCAGCAACTGGCAGATCCCGGGCATGGCATCGTCGCTGGCGTCCAGCAGCTGGACCTCCAGCGTGGACTGGCTCGACCACAGGGCGTGGCTGACCATGGGAAGGGTGGCGGCAGCACGGATCACGGTATCGCGCTGATCGGCGATGGGAAGGCGGTCTTCGAGGCTGGCGGAGGGGGCGGTTCCGGTTTCCGAACCTGCCGCGTCTCCCGCTGCGCCCTGTGCCGGGCCGGGAGCGCTTGCTTGCAGTTGCGCGCGTGCCTCCGGACCGCTGCCGGCTTGCCCTGCACCGGACTCAGGCTCCGGAAGGAACATGAAGGTGGCGATGCCGGCCAGCAGGGCGAGCAGCCAGGTCGCCAGCACGCGCTGCCGGGCCCGGGCCGATGTGGCCTCACGGATGGCGGACAGCTGCTGGGCGTTGATCCGCCCGCACAGTTCCGGCCACAGCGCCGGTCCATCCAGCAGTTCGATATTCGCTCGGCCGGCCGGATTGCGGGCCTCATCCAGGATCCGCCCCTGGGTGACCAGGAACCCGCCGTTGGCGTTGGCCATGCGGATGTCATCGGCCAGGGCCGCCACCGCCGGCTGGCCCAGCACATAGGCGCTGCCGTGCTTGCAGGACAGCAGCCAGTGGCTGCCGTCGCGCTCCAGGGTGAAATCGGTATCGCCTGAAGCGGTTTCCTGGTCGATCACCCGGCGGTAGCCGCGCTGGGCGAGGGCGGCCAGCACCATGTTGATGAACTCACGCCAGGAGGTGCCCGCCAGCGCGCGGATGCCGGCCGCGGTTTCGTCGCGGGGGCGCAGTACTCCCCACATGACGGCCGTGCCGACGCCGCCGATCAGCAGCATCACAAGCACGGAAACAAGCCAGTGCGCCATGCCAGCCATCATGTCTTCCCCCTGTCCACGTCAACAGGCAAGAATAACGTAAACAGGCCGATTGACCGGACTGCGCAAGCAGTTGGGCGAGCGGTGGGATCCGCTTTTCGCCAAGCCGCTGGAGGGCGCTGTTGACGCCCGCGCGTAATCAGTCTTCCGGGTCTGCCGGTGGCGCGTGCGCGGTGGTTGCGGGCGGTACCGCAGTAGCTGCCGGACCTGGCGCTGGCGCAGCGGTCTTCGCGGTTGCCTTGCGCACCGTGCGCTTGCGCGGCGCAACGGGCCGACGTCGCAGTTCGGCGGTCAGTTCTTCCACCCGCTGGTTGAGCTCGGCAATGTCGCTGCGGCTGGGGACGCCCAGCCGTACCAGGGCGCGCTGCATGCGTTCATCGAAGGTCTTTTCCCAGCGGTCCCAGGTGCCGGCGGCCAGGCCACGTACACCCTCCAGGCTGCCTTCCACCGCACCCTTGACCTCACTGGCGCGCTCGCCGGCGCTGGTGCGGGCCTGCTGTTCCATCTGCTCGCCTTCGGCAACCAGCGCGTCGAACAGCTTGCTGCCTTCGGACTGGGCACGCCCCAGCGCACCGATCCCGGCCAGCCAGACCTGCTGGGCGGATTCGCCCAGGCTGCGGGCCAGCCGCTCGGCCTGCTCGATGGTGCCCGGGTCCGTGTCTTGCGTACGGCCCGTGCCGGGAGCGGTCCCGGCGGCGGGCTTCTTGTAGGTAGCCATGATTCCTCCTGCGTTGCTGCGTGGTGGATTCAGGTGGTGAAGCGCTCCGCCAGTACCCGGCGTACTTCGCTCTCGATGGGGCCTTTCATGGCCGAGAGCAGGAAGCCGAGTTTCGCGGTCAGGTGCAGCTCGTCCGCGGCCAGCTGGATGCGCCCGTCCAGTCCGGATCGGCTGAAGTCGACGGCGTCGCCGTCCCACGCATATTTGACGTCGAACTTCTCCGACAGACGTTGCACTGCTTCCTCCAGCGCCGCGCGTGCGCGCGGCATTGGCAGGGAATGGGGGTGACGGATATCGATATCGCCCATGCGTTTTCCAAAGCCTCCGGTCTGATCCCGCATTCTAGCGATCCGGCGCGCAGGTGGCGTGATAGATTCTGCCCGCATGAGCGCAGCCAGACTTCGATTCATCTCTCCCAACGCCGTAGCGGACATGCCGCTGGGTATCGGTATGCACCATCTCGGCCGGGTCGGAACCGGGCTGGGTACGGTTGAGGAGGGTGAGGCGGCGATCGCCTGCCTGTGCGTGGATCGCCGCGGCGTGTGGCTGACGGTGGGCGAAGGCCGCCGCGGCGTGCACGTCAACGGACGCGAGGTCAGCCGGCTGGCCATGCTCAGGATCGGTGATTCGGTGTTCGTGGAAGGACATGAAGTGCGGCTGGTGGGCGCGCAGCCTCCGCCGGAGCCGCCACGTGATGCGCCGCCGGCACGCGGTGGTTCGCCGGATCCCCGGATTGTCCTGCGCGGCCTGGGCGGACGCCATCACGGGCGCAGTTTCACCCTCGACGTTCCACGCCTGGTCGGCCGGGTCACCGGCGCGGATATCCAGGTGGATGATCCCGCATTCGCCGAGCGCCATGCCCGGCTGGAGATGGTGGACGGGCAGGTATGGCTGCGCGATCTCGGCTCGGAGGAGGGCAGCCTGGTCAACGGCGAAAGCGTCCGCGATGCCGTGCTCCAACCCGGCGACCAGGTGGTCTTCGACAACCAGTACCGGTTCGTGGTGGAGGCGCCGATGCGCGATGTTCCCACCGAGCCGCTGCTGCTGGGCGATCCGATGGAAGAAGCCGCCCCGCCGCGCGAAGGTGACCGGCAGCGCTCGATCTGGCGCCTGCCGCTGGTATTGCTGGCCGCACTGCTGATTGCGGGCCTGCTCAGCCTGCTGCTGCTTTACGGCGCCGGCTGAGCCGCAGCGCTGCGTCGCACCGCCCGGCGCCAGACGCGCCCACCCAGTAGCACGGCAAGTACGGCGGCGTGGATCAGCGGTTCGCGCAGGTCGGATTTCACCACCCACCAGAAATGCAGTACCGCCAGGATCGCCGCGGCATGGATCAGGCGATGCAGGCGCGCCCAGGTGCGTCCCAGCCGCCGCATCCAGCCCCGGGTAGAGGTGATCGCCAGCGGCAGCAGGATCAACCAGGCCAGAAAGCCGACCGTGATGTACGGCCGGCGCACGAGTTCCTCGAACACCGTGGCCCACCAGCCCTGCAGATCCAGCACCAGGAACGCGGCCAGGTGCAGGCTGGCGTAGAAGAAGGCGTACAGCCCCAGCATGCGCCTGAAGCGCATGAGTACCGTCCAGCCGGTGAGCTGGCGCAGCGGTGTGATGGCCAGCGTGGCCAGCAACATGCGCAGCGCCCAGTTGCCGGTCCGGTGCTCGATCGCCATCACCGGATCCGCGCCCAGCGCATCGATATTGGCCCCTCCTGCTACCAGCCAGGCCTGCCACAGCAGCAGCGCCAGTGGAGCGAGGACCAGCGCGTGCACCAGCGCCTTGGCCAGCACAATTGATGTCGATGCGGGCCGGGCCCGTGGCCCCGCGCGGGGGCTCAATACCACCGCGCCAGATCCATGCCCGAGTACATCGAAGCCACCTGTTCCGCATAGCCGTTGAACAGCCGGGTCTCGATGCGGTTGGCAATCAGGCGCGATGTGCTGCCGGCAATGCGGCGCTCCGTGGCCTGGCTCCAGCGCGGATGGTCCACCTGCGGGTTCACGTTGGCAAAGAATCCGTACTCGCGCGGCTGCATCCGGTTCCACGAGGTGTCCGGCATCTCTTCAGTGAAGCGGATTTCAACGATCGACTTGATGCTCTTGAAGCCGTACTTCCACGGCACCACCAGCCGCAGCGGGGCGCCGTTCTGCTGCGGCAGCGC
>DXCY01000193.1 GCA_019115725.1 Candidatus Luteimonas excrementigallinarum | reverse complement strand
CTTCCACGCGTCGCTCGCGCCCTGGAGCCGGCGCTTGCCTGTCCCTGAAGCATGGGATGCGCTGGGCATCCGCCGCTACGGTTTCCATGGACTCGCCTTTGCCTCCGCGCTCCGCATAGTGGCCAGCCACGACGCTGGAATCCTGAAGGGCCGCGCTGTCTTCGCGCATCTGGGGGGTGGCTGCAGCGTCTGCGCCGTCGAGGACGGCCGCAGCCGCGACACCACCATGGCGCTCACTCCGCTGGGTGGAATCCCGAGCCCTACCCGCTCCGGAGATCTCGATCCCGGCGCGTTGCTGTATCTGCTGAGGCATGAACGCCTGGATGCGCAGGCGCTTGAAAACGGCCTGTACCGCAGTGCAGGCCTTGCCGGAATCGCCGGCCATGGCGACATGCGCGTGTTGCTGACGGATCCCGGCCCGCAGGCCCAGCTTGCCGTGGAGCTCTTTGCAGTCCGGATTGCGCAGTCCATCGCGGCCATGGCCACGGCAATTGGCGGTCTCGACCATGTCGTCTTTTCCGGCGGCATCGGCCATCGCGCGCCGGTTTTGCGGGCTCGCATCGTCGCGCGACTGGCCTGGCTCGGCCTGGCGCTGGCACCTGACGTCAACGATGCTGGAGCCACGCGGATCGACCGCGGGGGCGGGCCGAGCATATGGAACGTCGCGATCGATGAGGAGCGCGAACTGGCTGAATCGGCACTCGCCTGGCTGTAGCCACGACACGCCCCAAGGGTCGGCTCCGGTGGGGAATCACTCCTCGATCCGTGACGACGTGAGCACCGCTGCGAATCCACCACCGGGGGTGCGCATGTTCGTGGTCTGGCCCTGGTACAGCCTGGCCGCGAACAACAGGACACCCGCCTCGGACGCGAAGCAGCGCACATCCGCCTTGAGGGACTGGCCCCCATGCACGATCCGCATGCTCGGTGGCGCGAAGGCCTGTGCGATGTAGGTCGCCGACGCCATAGACGCCCAAGTCCGCCGGGTCAACTTGTCGCCCCGATAACTCCCACGGCTGCCAAACCCTGCTGCAGGCTTGAAGAAATATCCGTTGCGCACTGCCCACAACGCATCCCGGTTCGCGGGCACGAGTTCGACCGTGGGCGGGATCACCTGGCCCAGCAGTGCCGTCGAACCCGCATCGACCCCGAACCCGCCGATCAAGGTCGGGTCTCCAAGCACCGCAAGGTTGCGCTTGTCGGCGAACAACGCGTGCGCACGTGGATGCGGGGTGAATGCGACGTCCCCCGCCAGGTAAGCCTGACGAAGGTCTGCATGCGAAGCTTCCTCGAGCGCGAAATCGGTCAACCGGTTGTAGACCATGTCGATCCGGCCATGGGCATCTGCAAGCCCGTCCGGGCCAAGGCTCAGTTCCTCGGGTGCGCGTATCACGCAGTCCACCCCATGCTCCTGGAATGCGTCCGCGTACAGCTCGAACTCCGGGTAAAGGAACTGCTCCCGCGGGGCGCTGTCCACGATCGCCAGACGCGCAGGCGCGCGGCCGAACTGCTGCCGGGCATCGTCCAGCCAGGCGGCGACAGCCGCGTTGCGGGCCTTCGCCGTCGTTGTCCAGGTGGTCCACGCAGCCGGCGCGCAAGACCGCACGCCATCGAGCAGCACTGCATTGAGGAGCAGGCCGCCGGGATTGGTGTTGACCTCGATCAACCGCGGGCCGTCGACGGTCAAGTGAAAGTCCAGCCCCAGGACGCCACCCGCCGAAGCCGGATCATGGGTTGCGATGTCGGGGGCCCATTGCAGGACGCGCTGGCCATATCCCGGGTTTCCTGCGACGTCGAAGACCGCCGCCGCGACTCGTCCCATGGCCTCCAACGCGGGCCGATCAACGAACAAGGCATAGGGTGAAAATAAGTGCGCGTGTACGGCGGGATCAGTCGTGAACTCCGGAAAGGCACCCCGGATCGACTCGTGCAGACGGAGGATGTCGATCACTTCGCATGCACACCGCTGGTTGAGCGGCGCGCTTTCCAGGGTGGCACAGTCGATCTCGCAGCCTGTCTGTCCAACTATTACCGGAGTCCGCGGTTCAACCACAACAGGGATTGTTCTGTTGGATCGGTGGACATGGCACTGTTCCGAACGAGCAGAACACACAGCAGTCGCCTTGATGCGGACGCAAAACCGCTCCACAGCCCGTGCACTCATAGAAGAATTGACACGCTGTGATGGGCATTGTCTCGGTCGCCCGATGGCCGCACTCCGGGCAGGTCAAGATGCTTTCCAGCTTGATGTCACTCACCGCCAGTCCGCACCTTGGCCGGGAAGCCTGCCTCCGTGACTGCACGCGCGATTCCGGCTGCATCCGTCTGACTCGATTCGAACGTCACCGTGACTGTTTCAGCCCGGGTGTCCACCTTCACATCGGCCACGCCCGGCACCTTCTCCAGCGCCTTCCTGATGGTGATGCCGCAGGCGGGACAGGTCATGTTCTCAGCATCGAGCATTACTACGGTTGCGGGCGTCGCAAGAGCGGCACCGACCGACAGAGCAGCCACCAGGGCCAGTATCCACTTGTGCATCGTGCCTCCTACAAAATCCAGATGATGTAATAGGGAAACAGCAGCAACAGGACGATGAGGCCTGTCGCCAACCAGAGCCAACGTCGCCTGCGTCGCAGAGCGTCCGGGGCGATGCAACTGCCATCCACACCGCACCGTGCCGCCGGTCGATACAGCATCCAAAACGCCACGGCCAAGAACAGTAGGGCGGCGGCGCTGAACCAGGGCCTCAAGGGATCGAGAGCTGTCAGGGTGCTGATCCAGGCGCCACTGATGCCCAGCAGGACCAGCACCAGCGGCACGACGCAGCAGACCGATGCGCCAATGGCGGCGATGCTCGCGCCAACGATGGCTGGAACAGACGATTTGGTCGGGGTTGTTTGCATCAGAGCATACTAGCCTCTGTACCTAGGTACGGAGTCAAGCCGTGCGTCCGAACACGTTTACAATCAGCCGGCTGGCAGCGGCTGCCGATGTGCACGTCGAAACCGTGCGCTACTACCAGCGACGTAGGCTGCTGCGTCAACCCGAGCGACCCATAGGAGGCGTGCGTCGTTACGACGAAAACGATGTCAATCGGCTTCAGTTCATCCGGCGCGCTCAGATGATGGGATTCAGCCTCGACGAGATCGCTGGCCTGCTAGAGATCACAGGCGAACGTTCTTGCGAGCAGACCCGTCAGCTGACCGAGCGAAAGCTCGTCGATGTCCGTCTACGAATCCGCGAGCTGCGACAGCTGGAGAGGGATCTCGAACAGAAAATAGCGCGGTGCGCCCAAGTGCCGGCGGGAGAGTGCTGCCCAACCCTCGATTTTCTGGAGCGGCCAAGAAAGCCAGCTGCGACAGGCAGTTAGCTCACTTTCGGCCCGTTTTTACACGAATCCCTGCCGACCCTCTAACTTGCCCCCTGATATGTCTTGCCGCAGCCAGCTGCGGCTTCGATCACCACAGAGGCGCAAGACGCGCCTCTATCCGTAACGCCGGCGCACGTGCCAGCACATCATCGCCAAGCCCCGAGAGCCCGTCTCACAGACCTGAAGACTCTCGAATGACGCGCTCCGCCCATGGAAGCTCCCCTTTTGGCAGGCCTCCCGATGCCTGTCCACTACCCCTGTTCATCGGTCGCCTGGATCGCCATTTCAATGGCCGCGGCTGGAGACAGGTCGAGGGATGCAGTCAGCTGAAGGTACTCCATCACATCGATTCGCCGTGCGCCGGTCTCGATAGCCGAGAGTCGTTGCTGAGGCCACCCCAGTTCTACTGATAGCGCCGCTTGGGTGAGCCCAAGCTCCTCGCGCCGGGCGCGGAGCCGCTGAACGAGTCGCCGGTACTCAGCTGAATAGATCGTCTTGGGTGCCATGGTCGCGCCAAAGGGGGCGACAAAGGAAGCTATGGCACGAGCACCGATTACATGAAATTCATGTAGGATGGCGGCTAGTGCCCCGTTGCCGCCCACACCCCGGCGCGAAGCGATATGACTCTCTATCTGGTGAACCCCGCGGTTGAGATGACACTGGAGCTATACTGAATCGCCCCGTCTTCTGTAGACACCCCGAAGCCTCAAATTGATTGTCGCTTTTCGAACTCTACCGGAGGCAGCCCATCGTTGTGGCTGTGCTGCCGGCGGGTGTTGTAGAACATCTCGATGTAGTTGAAGACATCGGACCT
>DXCY01000192.1 GCA_019115725.1 Candidatus Luteimonas excrementigallinarum | reverse complement strand
CGGTGATTGCCCAGATTGCAGTGATCGACATCGTGTTTTCACTGGACTCGGTGATCGCGGCGGTCGGCATGGCCGGCGACTACGTGCCGGTGATGGTGTGCGCGATCCTGATCGCGGTGGGCGTGATGCTGCTGGCGGCCCAGCCGCTGGGCCGGTTCATCGACAGCAACCCGACGGTGAAGATGCTGGCATTGGCCTTCATCCTGCTGATCGGTGCGTTCCTGGTGGCCGAGGGCTTTGAGCTGCACATCCCGCGCGGCTACATCTACGGGGCGATGGGTTTCTCGGCGATGGTGGAAATCTTCAACCTGTGGGCCAAGCGCAACGAGATGCGTCGCCAGGGCATCCAGCCGCCGCCGGTGGACGAGCCCCGCCAACCGATGCCGCGCTGATAGGCTGGGTGCTTTGACACAGGGGCAGTGCCAATGAGTTACCTGCACCAGATCGACCCGGTGGCATTTGCGCTGGGGCCGCTGCGCGTGCACTGGTACGGGCTGATGTACGTGATCGGCTTCGGCGTGGCCTGGTGGCTGGGCCGGAACCGGGTCCGCGCCGGGCGCCTGCCGGGCGTGGATGAGAACGCCTTCGGCGATCTGATGTTCTACGGCCTGCTCGGGGTGATCCTGGGCGGGCGCATGGGCTACGTGCTGTTCTACGCCTTCAGCGACTTCCTTGCCGATCCGCTGATGCTGCTGCGTCCGTGGGAAGGCGGCATGAGCTTCCACGGCGGGCTGCTGGGGGTGGTGGTGGCGATGTGGTTCTGGTCGCGCCGCCAGGGCCTGCACTTCTTCGATACCGCTGACTTTGTGGCCGTGCTGGTGCCGCAGGGGCTCGGCTTTGGCCGCATCGGCAACTGGATTGGCGGCGAGCTGTGGGGGCGGCCGACCGACGGGGCGCTGGGGGTGGTATTTCCCAACGCACTGCCCCCGGAACTGCGCGGCCTGGATGGCGCCGCGCTGCGCAGTCTGCATGACTCCGGCGCGCTGGAAGTATTCGCCCGCCATCCGTCGCAGCTCTACCAGGCGCTGCTGGAGGGCCTGGTGCTGTTCGCGGTGCTGTGGATCTACTCGCGCAAGCCGCGGGCGCGCTATGCGGTGGCCGGGCTGTTTGCACTGGGCTATGGCGTGTTCCGCTTCCTGGTGGAATTCGTGCGCGAGCCGGATGCGCACCTGGGTTATCTCGCCCTGGACTGGGTGACCATGGGCCAGCTGCTGAGCCTGCCGCTGATCGTGCTGGGCCTGTTCCTGCTGTGGAAGTCGCGCAGCGCGCCGACCCTGCAGCCGCAGGTGCCGGCCACTGCAAAGGAGTCGTCCTGATGCGCCAGTACCTGGACCTGCTTGGGCACGTGCTGGAGCACGGGGCTGAAAAGTCGGACCGCACCGGCACCGGCACGCGCAGCGTGTTCGGCTGGCAGATGCGCTTCAACCTCGCCAAGGGCTTCCCCCTGGTGACCACCAAGAAGCTGCACCTGCGCTCGATCATCCATGAGCTGCTGTGGTTTCTTAAGGGCGAGACCAACGTGGCCTACCTGAAGGACAACAAGGTCTCGATCTGGGACGAGTGGGCCGACCAGGATGGCGAGCTTGGCCCGGTGTACGGCAAGCAGTGGCGGCGCTGGGCCGATGGCAAGGGCGGCGAGATCGACCAGATCCGCTGGGTCATCGACGAGATCCGCCGCAATCCCGATTCCCGTCGCCTGGTGGTGTCGGCCTGGAACGTGGCCGACCTGCCTCAGATGGCGCTGCAGCCCTGCCACACCATGTTCCAGTTCTACGTGGTGGACGGAAAGCTCAGCTGCCAGCTGTACCAGCGCAGCGGCGACATCTTCCTGGGCGTGCCGTTCAACATCGCCAGCTACGCGCTGCTGACCCATATGGTGGCCCGGGTGACGGGGCTGGGCGTGGGCGATTTCGTGCATACGCTGGGCGATGCGCACCTGTATTCGAACCACTACGATCAGGCCCGCGAACAGCTGGCCCGGTCGCCGCGCGCGCTGCCCACGCTGCAGCTGGCACCGGGCGTGGACGACCTGTTCGCCTTCGGCTTCGACGATATCGCCATTGAAGGTTACGACCCGCACCCGGCGATCAAGGCGCCGGTGGCGGTCTGAGGGCAAGCGCATGCGGATCTCGCTGATCGCGGCGATGGACCACAACCGGGCCATCGGCCGCGACAACGATCTGCCGTGGCGGCTGCCGGAGGATCTCAAGCGGTTCAAGGCGCTGACCATGGGCAAGCCGATGTTGATGGGCCGGAAGACCGCGGAGTCGCTTGGCCGGGCGCTGCCCGGGCGGCGCAACCTGGTGCTGACCCGGTGCGGCGCGGCGCCGTTCCCCGGCATGGAGCCGGTGGCCTCGGTGGAGCAGGCACTGCAGGCGGTGCAGGACGCACCGGAGCTGTGCGTGATCGGTGGCGCCCAGGTCTACGCGCTGCTGCTGCCACTGGCCGACGTGCTGCACCTGACCCTGGTGGACACCAGGGTGGAGGGTGCGGATACCTTCTTTCCCGCGTTCGACCCGCAGCAATGGCGTGAGGACCGCAGACAGGCCCATCCGGCCGATGCGCGGCACGCCGTCGGGTTTGCCTTCGTCGATTACCTGCGCGCGGACGCGACGCCGCGCAGCTGAGCCCGCGTGGGACCCAGGCGCGGGGCCCGGCTCAGTCCTGGCTGACGTCGCGCCCCGGCACCTGCACCACCCGCAGTTCCTCGCTGTCCAGCTGCAGGGCCGTGAGCTTGCCGCCCCAGACCGCGCCGGTATCGAGCGCATGCACGCCGTGGCCGATGAACAGCCCCAGTGACGACCAGTGGCCGCAGACGATCTTCAGCTCGCGCTCGGCCCGTCCCGGCACCGCGTACCACGGATACAGGCCGGGCTCCTGGGTGCCCGGGGCGCCCTTTTCGTCGAAGGCGATCCGGCCGCGCGGCGTGCAGTAGCGCATGCGGGTGAACAGATTGATGATCGCCCGTTCACGCTCCACGCCGCGCAGGCCCGGTGACCAGGCAGGGCGGTCCCCGTAGAGGTTGCGCAGCAGCTTGCGAT
>DXCY01000191.1 GCA_019115725.1 Candidatus Luteimonas excrementigallinarum | reverse complement strand
TCCGGAGCACGCCACGGTCGAGCCGCTGGAAGGCCGCGCCGAGCTGCGCGCGGGCAGCGTGGCCGACGAGCGCAGCGGCATGCTGCGCCTGGACGGCACCTCGGCCTCGGGCAACCTGGTGTTCCACTTCGACGCGCTGCACCGGGAAACCGGCGATTATCAAATCCCCGGCTACGCGGAACTGGAACCGGACGGCGAAGACGCGGCGCACGGCCGCCTGCCCGACAGCTTCCTGCGCACCGACAGCGCCGCGCTGGGCATATCCTGGGTGGGGGATCGCGGCTTCCTGGGCGTGGGCCACAGCCTGTTCAATTCGCGCTACGGCGTGCCCGGCCATGTGCATCCCGGGCATGACGACCACGATCATGGCCACGGGCACGACCACGGTCATGATCATGGGTATGACGACCATGCGCATGACCACGACCACGGCGTGCACATCGTGATGGACCAGCGCCGCAGCGAGCTGCGCGCCGGGCTGGATGATCTGGACGGTTTCGAGAGCCTGCGCCTGAAGATCGCCCACAACGTCTATACCCACACCGAATACGAGGACAACGCCGTCGGCACGGTGTTCGACAATGAATCCGTCGAGGGTCGGCTGGAGCTGGTGCACCGGCCGCTGGCCGGCTGGAACGGCGCGTTCGGGCTGCAGGCCTCGCGCCGCAAGTTCGACGCCCTGGGTGCCGAAGCCTTCGTGCCCGACTCCCGGACCCGCGATACCGGCGTGTTCTGGATCGGCGACCGCAGCTTTGGCGCGCTGGATGTGGAACTGGGTGCCCGCTACGACCAGAACCGGCTCGACCTGGTATCCGGCCCGTCGCGTGACTTCGACGCCGCCAGCCTGTCCGCCGCGGCGCGCTGGCACATCAACGACCAGCTGCACCTGTCCTTCGGCCTGGATCGCGCCCAGCGCGCGCCGACCGCGGAAGAGCTGTATTCCAACGGCCTGCACGTGGCCACCCGCAGCCATGAGTTCGGCAATGCCAACCTGGACATGGAAACCGCCAACCGCGCCGAGCTGGGCCTGCACTGGCACCACAACGGCCTGCTGATCAGCGGATCGCTGTACCACGTGCGCTATGACGACTTCATCTACCAGGCCGATACCGGCGTGATCGATGCGGGCGCCCCGGCGCGGGTGTGGAACCAGGCCGATACGAAGTTCACCGGCGGCGAGCTGGAAGTGCAGTGGACCTTCATCGATGACGAACGCGGCCAGTGGACCCTGCGTTCGTTCGGCGATGTGGTCCGCGCGCGGCTGGACGGCACGGGCACGCGCGAAGTCTCGTTCTCGATTCCGCACGGCAGCCACAGCCACGACTACACGGCGCAGATCGCACTGGATGGCAACCTGCCCCGCATTGCACCGGCCCGCCTGGGCGCCGAGCTGCGCTGGCGCTCACCGGGCGACGGCTGGCGCGCCACCCTGGGCGCGGTGCGCTACGACGCGCAGGACCGCACCGCCGACCATGAGGATCCCTCGGCCGGCTACACGCTGGTGCATGCGGGCCTGACCTGGCACGCGGACACGCCCGGCGGCCGTGCCTGGGAACTGTTCGTGGACGGCAACAACCTGCTGGACGAGGAGGCCCGTCCGCACACCTCGTCCCTGAGCGACCTGGCCCCACTGCCGGGCCGCAACGTGACCGCCGGCGTGCGCGTGTTCTTCTGACCCAGCCCCAACAGGAGCGCCTTGGTGCGCTCCTACGCGGATTTTCCGGCGCAGGCGGCGCAGAGGCCGTGGACTTCCAGGGTCTGCGCCAGCGGAGTGAAGCCCAGCGCACGGGCGCGGGTTTCGAGTGACTCCACCACGCGCTCGTCCTCCAGCTCCACTGCCTCGTGGCACTGGTCGCAGATCAGGAACGGCACCGAGTGCGGGCGGCTGCTGGGGTGGTGACAGGCCACGAAGGCGTTGATCGAAGCCAGGCGGTGGATGAAGCCGTTGCCGAGCAGGAAATCCAGCGCCCGGTACACCGTCGGCGGCGCCGCCGCTCCAGGCCCGCCGCCCTCACGCACCCGGTCCAGCAGGTCATAGGCCTTGAGCGGCCGGTCGGCCTCGGCAATCAGTTCCAGCACATAGGCGCGGATCGGCGTCAGCCGCAGGCCGCGCTCCTTGCAGGCGGCCTTGACCGCCGCCACGAAGCCGGCGGCATCGTGGACGTGGTGCTTGGGATCGGTGCAGGCGTTGACCATGTCCGGATGATGGTGGCGAACCGCCTCCGCCTCAACCCGCAGGGATCTTCGCGATCGCGGCGTCGATCCGCGCCAGCGCCTCGTCACGCCCGGCCAGGTATACCGTGTGGCCGATATCCGGGCTGACCTGGGTGCCGGTGATCGCCACCCGCATCGGCTGGGCCACCTTGCCCATGCCCACGCCCTGGGCCTCGGACACCTGCTTGAGCTCGGCGCTGATCGCCTGCGCATTCCAGTCGGCCAGCGCTGACAGCCGCGCCCGGACGTCGGCCAGCACCGCGCCGGCCTCCGGCTTGAGGTGCTTGGCTACGGCCTTGTCGTCATAGGTGGTCAGCGGCTGGTACCAGACTGCCGCACGCTCGGCCATCTCGGCCAGGGTCTGCACCCGGTCGCACAAGGCGACGACCACATCGGCCGGCGCCGGCCCGCGGGACAGATCCAGCCCGGCCTGCGCCAGGTGCCACTGCAGGTGCACGGCAACGGCCTCGGGCGCATCGCTTTTCAGGTACTGCTGGTTGAGCCAGCCGAGCTTGGCCGGATCCAGCCGCGCCGCCTTGGCGTTGACATCCTTGAGGTCGAACAGGCCCTGCATCTCCTCGATCGAGAACACTTCCTGATCGCCGTGCGACCAGCCCAGCCGCACCAGGTAGTTCAGCAGCGCATGCGGCAGGTAGCCGGCATCGCGGTACTGCATCACGTCGGCCGCGCCGGTACGCTTGCTGAGCTTGGCGCCCTGCTCGTCGAGGATCATCGGCAGATGCGAGAACGCCGGCACCTCGGCGCCCAGCGCGCGGTAGATGTTGATCTGCCGCGGGGTGTTGTTGACGTGGTCGTCGCCGCGCACCACGTCGGTAATGCGCATGTCGATATCGTCCACCACCACGGCGAAGTTGTAGGTGGCATAGCCGTCCGGACGGAAGATCACCAGGTCATCCAGCTCGCTGTTGGCGATCTCGATCCGGCCCTTGACCTTGTCTTCCCACACCACGCTGCCTTCCAGCGGGTTCTTCAGGCGGATGACCCGGTTGGGGTCCTCGCGGCGCGCCTCGTGCAGTTCGGCTTCACCGCCGCGCTCGCGCCAGGCGCCGCTGTAGCGGGGCTTGCCGCCCTTTTCCATGGCTGCCGCGCGCATCGCGTCCAGCTCTTCGCGGGTCTCGTAGGCGTAGTAGGCCTTGCCTTCGGCCACCAGCCGCTCGGCCATTTCGCGGTAACGCGCCAGGCGCGAGGTCTGGTAGATCGGGCCCTCGTCGTAATCCAGGCCCAGCCACTCCATCGCCTCCAGGATCGCGTCGATTGCCCCCTGGGTGCTGCGTTCACGGTCGGTATCCTCGATCCGCAGCACGAACTGGCCGCCGGCGCGGCGCGCGGCCAGCCAGCAATACAGCGCGGTGCGGGCGCCTCCGATGTGCAGGTAGCCGGTGGGACTGGGGGCGAAACGGGTACGGACGGTCATGGCAGGGCAATGATGGGCAAGGCCCTCCATTGTAGGACGGGGCCCGCATTGCCGCCGCACCGCCGGATCGTGCGCCGGTGGTCGCGATCCACGCCCCTCATCCCGTTATCATGTCGCGATGACCACGCTGTTCATCGCCGACCTGCACCTGGACCCGGAACGCCCGGAGATCACCCGCCTGTTCGGCGACTTCCTCGATGCCGAGGCAGGCCAGGCCGATGCCCTGTACATCCTGGGCGACCTGTTCGAATCCTGGGTGGGCGATGACGACCCCTCAGAGGCGGGCGCGTTCGTGGCCGCAAAGCTCGCCGCGCTGGCCTCCAGCGGCGTGCCGGTGTTCTTCATGCACGGCAACCGCGACTTCATGCTCGGCCGGGACTACGCCGCCAAAGCAGGCATGCGCCTGCTGCCTGATCCCACCGTGATCGAGCTGTACGGCAAGCCGGTGCTGCTGATGCACGGCGATCTGCTGTGCACCGACGACGTGGAATACCAGAAGGTCCGCGCCCAGGTCCGCAATCCCGACTGGCGTGCGCACATGCTCTCGCAGCCGCTGCAGGCCCGCCTGGCGTTCGCCCAGCAGGCCCGTGCTGCCAGCCTGGCCCGCCAGGGTGAGATGAAGCACGCCGGCACCATGGAGTCGATCACCGACGCCTCGCCGGCCACCGTGGAAGAGACCCTGCGCCGCTTCGGCATCGACACCCTGATCCACGGCCACACCCACCGCCCGGCGATCCACGAGCTCGACATTGATGGCCGCGCCCACCGGCGCATCGTGCTTGGCGACTGGTACGAGCAGGGCTCCGTCCTGCGGGCCCATGCCGACGGTCAATTCGAACTCTCGTCCCTGGATGCGTCGGCCGCGTAGGGCCGACCTACAGGGCCCGGACAGCCCCCGCATTCACGTAGGTCGGGGCTACGCCCCCGACACTCCGCAACGGCCTGGACGCAAACCCGGCATGACCGTAGGTCGGGGCTACGCCCCCGACAGCTCCTGCAAGGCCGCAAGCTCTTCCTCACTGAAACCGGCAGCAGCCCGGGCATCCACATTGAACGGCCCGTGCAGCACCGCGCGTGCGTAGTCGGCCAGCAGCTCGCGGAACTTAGGCTCCGGCACGATCCCTGCCCGCTCGCAGTGCCAGCGGAACCAGCGGCTGCCGGCGGCCACGTGGCTGACCTCCTCTTCGAGGATCACCTCCAGCGCCGCCACCGTTTCGCCGTCGCCCACCGCGCGCAGCTTCACGATCATCCCGGGCGTCACATCCAGCCCGCGCGCCTCCAGCACCCGCGGCACCAGCGCCATCCGCGCCATGCCGTCATGCGCGGTCTTCTCGCACATTTCCCAGAGGCCGTTGTGCGCATCGAAATCGCCATAGTCATGGCCCAGCGCCAGCAGCCGCGCGCGCAGCATCAGGAAGTGCCGCGCCTCGTCATCGGCAATCCGCACCCAGTCGGCGTAGTAATCGGCCGGCATGTCCCGGTAGCGGTAGGCCGCATCCCAGGCCAGGTCAACCGCGTTGAGCTCGATGTGGGCGATGGCGTGGATGAAGGCCGCCCGCCCCTCGGCGGTGCCGAAGCCCCGCCGCGGCAGCTCGCGCGGATGCACCAGCCGCGGCCTGGGCGGCCGGCCCGGCATGCGGATCGGTTCGGGCGGCGGCGCATTGGCGGGCACCGGCAGGCGGCCGGCAGCAAACTCGGCGGCGTAATGCCGGGTCAGGCGGATTTTTTCATCCAGGTCGGCGGCATCCAGGCAGGCGCGTGCCGCCTCAAACAGCGTTACCTCCACACCCTCACCCCGCTCACAGCGCCAGCCGGCGCTGACGCTTGGCCTCATCCGAACGCAACCGCTTGATCTCTTCGAAATAGCCCGGCTCCACCCCGGTGATGTACTCACCGCTGAAGCAGGACGTGTCGAAGCGCATCTCCGGCGACTTCGGGCTGGCCACCGCCGCTTCCAGATCCGGCAGGTCCTGGTACACCAGCCAGTCGCAGCCGATCATGCGCTCGATCTCGGCCTCGCTGCGCTCGTGGGCAATCAGCTCTTCCGGCGTCGGCATGTCGATGCCGTAGATGTTGGGATAGCGCACCGGCGGGGCGGCCGAAGCCAGGTACACCTTGCGCGCGCCGGCATCGCGGGCCATCTGCACGATCTGCCGCGAGGTGGTGCCGCGCACGATGGAATCGTCCACCAGCAGCACCACCCGGTTGCGGAACTCCAGCGGGATCGGGTTGAGCTTGCGCTTGACCGACTTCGCGCGCTCGCCCTGCCCCGGCATGATGAAGGTGCGGCCGATGTAGCGGTTCTTGATGAAGCCCTCGCGGTACTTCACGTCCAGCACATGGGCCAGTTCCAGCGCCGAGTCACGCGAGGTGTCGGGGATCGGGATCACCACGTCGATATCGTGGTCGGGCCGCTCACGCAGGATCTTCTCGCCCAGCGCCACGCCCATGCGCATGCGCGCCTTGTGCACCGAGATGTTGTCGATCATCGAATCCGGACGGGCGAAGTAGACAAACTCGAAGATGCACGGCGCCAGCTCGCCAGGCTCCACGCACTGGCGGTGATGCAGCGTGCCGTCAGCGGTCACCACGATGCCCTCGCCCGGCGCCACATCGCGCAGCCGCTCGAAGCCGAGGATGTCCAGGGCCACCGATTCGGAGGCCACTGCATACTCGGTGCCGGCCTCGGTTACCCGGCGACCCAGCACCAGCGGACGGATGCCGTTGGGATCGCGGAACGCCACCAGGCCCAGGCCCAGCACCACGGCCACCGCCGCATAGCCGCCCTTTGCCCGGCGGTGTACGCCCTCGATGGCCCGGAACGCCGTCTCGGGCTCCAGCGCGCGCTCGCGGTCCAGCTCGTGTGCAAACACGTTGAGCAATACTTCCGAATCGGACTGGGTATTGATGTTGCGCCGATCCTGCTCGAACACCTCGCGCCGCAGCGCCTCGGTGTTGATCAGGTTGCCGTTGTGGGCCAGGGCGATACCGAACGGCGAATTGACGTAGAACGGCTGGGCCTCGTCGCTGCCCTCGCTGCCGGCGGTGGGATAGCGGCAATGGCCGATGCCCACCCGGCCCTGCAGCAGCTGCATGCTGCGATCGTCAAACACATCGCTGACCAGGCCGCTGCCCTTGTGCACGCGCAGGCTGGTGCCAGCCGCCGTGGCGATGCCGGCAGCATCCTGCCCACGGTGCTGGAGCACGGTCAGGCCGTCATACAGCGCGGGGGCGACTTCAGAGGTTCCAACAATGCCGATGATGCCGCACATGCGCGTGTATCCAGATTGACTTGGGGGAGAGGGGGGTCGATCCGCATCCCTGCGGCGCGGTGGGTGGTCAGGGGTGCGAGCGCACCATGCCTTCCACCTGCACCTTGTCCTGGATCTGCGTCTTGAGCCGCTCGGCTTCGGCGCGGCTCACCACCGGCCCGGCCTTGACCCGGGTCAGTACCCCGCGGTCGGTCTGCACGCTCTCGGTGAAGGCGGTGAAGCCCTGCCCGCGCACGCGGTCGCGCAGTGCGTTGGCGTCAGCGGCGCTGGAGAACGCACCCAGCTGCACCACGAAGCCGACATCGGGGGCCGCAGCAGGCTGGGCGGGCGCTGCGGGCGCCGGCGTGGCTGCGGTGCTGGCGGGCGCCGGCTGCCGCTGCGGGGCGGGCGCCGCATCCAGGGTCACCACGCGGGCGTCATTGGTGCCGATGGTGGCGGCACGCACGCGCACCGCCTCGGCCTGGGCGCGGCTGGCATAGGGGCCGATATGCACGCGCCACACGGCCTTTCCGGCCACTTCAACGCGCTCACTGGAAGCCGGCAGACCAGCTTGCTTCAGGCGTTCCACCACGGTCTGCGCGTTGGCACTGCTGCCATAGCTGCCAAACCGCACGGCGTGATCGCCGCCGGCGACGGCGGCGGGCAAGGCCGGGGCGGGATCAGCGGCACGGGCAGGCTCGGCGGCAGGCGCATCGGCAGGTTCGCCCGAACCGGCGACCTCATCGGGTGCCGGGGCAGCCGGCCCATCCGCCGGCAGTGCGGCATCGGGGTGCGGGGCCTGGGCCGTATCCACCATGGGCAGGGTGCCATCGGGGCTGGCGCCATCGCGCTCGCGCGCGCCCAGCCCGAGCGCGCCTTCATCCGGCTGCGGACGGGGAGCCACCAGCGGCAGTTCGCGGGTCACCATGTCCGACTGCGGGCGGTCGGGCATGTCCAGTGACAGGTCCGACACGCCGCTGTCCGGCGCGGGTTCCTTGACCAGCATGGGCAGGAAGATCACCGCCAGCGCGACCAGCACGGCCGCGCCGATCAGGCGTTGTTTCAATCCGGAGTCCATCGGCGTCGTCAGCGGCGGGGGGCGCGGTGATTATACGCCCGCCATCCGCATGACTTCTTAATGCCTGCCCTGGAGCAGTTCCAGCGCCGCCGCTGCGGTGTGGAACGAGCCCAGCACCAGGATGCGATCCCCCGGCACGGCCGCCGCACGGGCTGCATCCAGTGCCGCCGCCACGCTGTCATGGGTGGGCGCAGCGGCCGCCGCGGTATCCGGAAGACGCGCCGCCAGGGCCTGTGCTTCCAGCCCCCGGGGCACTCCTGCCAGCCCGGCCAGCTGCCAGCTGGACACCTGCACGGCCAGGGCCGAGACCACGCCGGCCACGTCCTTGTCCTCCAGCGCGGCATAGACCGCGTGCACGCGCCCGACGGCGGGTTCCACCCGCAGCCAATCGGCAAGGCCTGCGGCCGCATGCGGGTTGTGGCCCACATCCACCACCACCTCCACGCCGTCCAGATCAAACGACTGCAGCCGGCCAGGCACACGTGCCGCCGCCACGCCGCGTACGATGGCCTCGTCCGACAGCTCCGCGTCCAGGGCCCGGAGTGCCGCGATGGCGGTGGCGGCGTTGCGCATCTGCACCGGTGCGCGCAGGGCGGGATAAGGAAGATCGACGCCGTAGCCCACCTCGCGCCAGCGCCAGTGGCTGGCATCAACCGGCCCGAAGAAGAAGTCGCAGCCGGCGCGCAGCGCCGACGCGCCGATCCGGTAGGCGTGGCGAAGCACGCTGGCGGGCGGGTCATCCTCACCCAGCACCAGTGGCTTCCAGCCGCGGGCAATGCCGGCCTTTTCCAGCCCGACGGTCTCGCGGTCATGGCCCAGCCAGTCGCCGTGGTCCAGATCGACGGCGGTCACCACGGCCACGTCCGGGTCCACGATATTGGTGGCATCCAGGCGCCCGCCGAGGCCGACCTCCAGGATCACCAGGTCCAGCGGTTCGCGGGCAAACAGCCACAGGGCCGCCAGAGTGCCGAATTCGAAATAGGTCAGCGATATCGGGGCATCGGCCGCCCTTGCCGCCTCGACGGATTCGAAGGCCTGCACCAGCGCGGCATCCTCCGCCGCACGCCCGTCCACGCGCACCCGCTCGTTGTAGGCAAACAGGTGCGGCGAAGTGTACGCCCCCACGCGCCAGCCCTGCGCCCGGCCGATGGCTTCCAGAAACGCCACGGTGGACCCCTTGCCGTTGGTTCCGGCCACGGTGATGACGTGCCGGGCCGGCCGCGGCAGGCCCATGCGGTCGGCCACCTCGCGCACCCGGTCCAGGCCCATGTCGATGGCGCGGGGGTGCTGGCCTTCGATCCAGGCCAGCCACTGATCGAGGCTTCGTTTCACAGCATCCGGTCTCACGGCATCCCGCCTCACAGCGCGCGGTGGACCGCCTCTCCGAACAGCGGGGTGTGATGGGCGCAGTCGTTCAGGCGCACCACTTCCAGCGCGTCCACGCTGGAGCCTTCCAGCAGGTTGAGCGTGGTGGGCGCCTGGCGGAAGGTCCACAGCCGCGAGAACGGGATGCCCAGCACCTGGCACAGGATCACCCGGTTGACCGCATCGTGGGCCACCACCAGCAGCGTGCCGTCCGCGCCCACGCTGTCTGCGGCGCGGACAAACGCCGGCCAGGCGCGATCGAATACCTGCTGCAGCGATTCACCGCCGCCGGGCATCAGTACCGTGTCGGGCGCCTCCCGCCAGGCCTGCAGCCGGTCCGGGTCCTGCGCCTGGATCTCCGCTGCCAGCAGGCCTTCCCAGCTGCCGTGGGCAATCTCCTGCAGACCTTCATCCAGCTGCAGCGCCGGGGCGCGGTCCGGGCCCAGCACCAGTTCGGCGGTGCGTCGCGCCCGCTGCAGCGGCGAGGCCACCGCACGATCAATCGCCAGGCTGTGCAGACGCCGGCCCAGCGAGACCGCCTGGGCCTCACCCACCGGCGACAGGGGAATGTCTTCCTGGCCCTGGTAGCGGCCTTCGGCGTTCCACGGGGTTTCGCCGTGGCGGGCAAGCAGGATCCTCATGGGATGGGTCCTTCTCCAGTCAGCGCCGCATCTGCGGCAGGTCAAGCTCTTCCAGCAGTCCCGGCGCCGGGAACGCCTCCTGCATCACCCAGCGCATGTAGCGCTGGTCCACCGAGATGGTACGGGTCATGTCGGCATCGAACACCCAGTTGGAGCTCACCGATTCCCAGTTCATATCGAACAGCAGGCCCACCAGGCGGCCATCGGCATCCAGCACCGGCGAGCCGGAGTTGCCGCCGGTCACATCCAGGTTGGACAGGAAGTTCACCGGCACCGAGCGCAGGCGCCGGTCGGCCAGACCGCCATGGCGCTTGTCCGCGATGGCATCCAGCAGCGGCTGCGGGGCGTTGAACGGCTCCTCGCCGGTGGCCTTCTCCGCTACCTCTTCCAGCCGGGTGAACGGCCGCTGGCGGCTGCCGTCCAGCTTGCGATACCCCATCACGTTGCCGAAGGTGATCCGCAGCGAGGAGTTGGCATCCGGATACACATGGCCGCCCTGGCTGCGGCGGTAATCCGCCACCGCCTGCATGTACACCGGCCGTGCCTGGAGGATGCGCCCGGCGCGCGCCTTGCGTTCCAGCTCCTGCTCCATCGTCACCGCGGTGACGGCCACGGCATAGCGGATCACCGGATCATCGCTGCGCTCGAACGCGCTGCGGTCGGAGTGGAACCAGGTCATCCGCTGTGCGGGATCGCCCAGGCCGGTGGCTGCCAGCCGGTCCAGTGCAGCCTCGATGGCCGCCTCGTCGTCGCCGCCCAGCCATTCGTCCACCACTGCCACGCGCTGCTCTTCGGGCAGGGCCACGTACTGCTGCAGCCAGTAGCGCTGCAGGATCCGGTCCATGTCGGGGTGGTAGCGGCGATCCATCTGCGCCACGGCGCCTTCAATCTGCGGCTGGTCGCGCTGCTGGTAGCCGGGCTCGCGGTCGCCGTCGGGGCGGGTGCGCTCGATCGCGTTGCGGTACAGGCGCATGGCCAGACCCACCGTACCCTGGCGGTGCAGCTGACCCAGGATCAAATCGCGCTCGCGGGTATTGCCGGTCTCGCCGGCCATTTCCACCAGCTCGGCATAGGCCGCCAGCGCCGGCTCGCCGGCCTCGCCCTGGTCGCGCAGCCATTCCAGCACCGCGGTTTCCTCCTCGCGCTTGCGCGCGGTGGCGTCCATGCGCGCGAAACCCTCGAGCTGGCCGTCATAGTTCTTCGATGTGTTGCGCCAGCCGCCCATGGTGGCGGCGTAGCGCACGGCGATTTCCGGATTGTTGCGCCCCTCGGCCTCCACCAGGTCGATCAGCGCCTTGTAGTGGCGGCTGATAGCCGGGTAGGTCCACTGCTCGGTCTGTTCGAACTCGGCCACCAGCGCGTAGCGGTTGGTGCTGCCGGGGTAGCCCGCGGCCATGACGAAATCGCCATCGCGCAACGGCCGGTCGGAGAAGCGCAGCCAATGCTGCGGCGCGTAGGGCACGTTGTCCTCGGCGTGGTCGGCCGGCTTGCCGTCCGGCCCCACGTAGGCGCGGTAGAAGGCGAAGTCACCGGTGTGGCGCGGCCACATCCAGTTGTCCACCTCGCCGCCGAAATTGCCGATGCCGCCCGGCGGCGCGTACACCAGGCGCACGTCGCGGATTTCCACGTTGCGGAACAGGCGGTATTCGTTACCGCCGTGGAAGGCGTACAGGCGGCAGCGGTAGCCCTCCTCGTGCTCGCAGTCGGCAATCAGCCGCTTTTCAATGAACTCCAGCGCGCGCGCGCGGCCGATCTCGTCGGGCGCGGCATTGATGGCGCCGTGCACCCTGGCGGTGACGTCGCGGATTGAATCAAGCACGAAGATCCGTGCATTCGGCCCCGCGCTCAGCTCGGCGCCCTGCTCCGCGGCGTAGAAGCCAGCGTCCATCAGGTTGCTCTCGGGGGTCGAGTTGAGCTGGATCGCGCCGTACGCACAGTGGTGGTTGGTGGCCACCAGACCGCCCGGGGAAACGAAACTCGCGGTGCAGCCGCCCAGCGACACCACCGCGCCCATCGGATCGGCGGTCAGGTCGGCAAGCT